>LBIU01000433.1 GCA_000987445.1 Candidatus Accumulibacter adiacens
CGCTGGCCTTGCCGTTGGACGATCCTGGCTTTGACGAGTCGATCCTGGTCGAGTTTCGCCGTCGGCTGCTGACAGCCGGTGCCGAGGAACGGCTGTTGACCCTGCTGCTCGAAACCTTGGTTGATCGCGGGCTGTTGAAGGCGCGCGGACGGCAACGCAGCGACTCGACCCACGTGTTGGCTCTCCTGCGCACGTTGACCCGCCTGACGCTGGTGGCGGAAACGATGCGGCATGCCTTGAACGCGCTCGCCGACGCCGCGCCGGGTTGGTTGGCGGCCCACGGCGATCCGGCCTGGGCGGAACGCTACGCCGCGCGGGTCGAGGAATACCGGCTGCCCCAAGATCCTGCAGCCCGCCGGCTGCTGGAGACGACGGTCGGCCAGGATGGCTACGCCCTGTTGCAAGCGGTGTACGACCCGAGTGCGCCGCCTGCCTTGCGGCGGTGCCCGGCGCTTGGGATTCTGCGCCAAGTCTGGGTGCAACAGTACTATGGCCCGCACGACGTGCGCTGGCGGACGGGCGAGGATTTGCCGCCGCATGCCCGCTTGATCGCCTCGCCGTACGAGGTGGAGGCGCGCTTTGCCACCAAACGGCAAACCGCCTGGACCGGTTACAAGGTGCATCTGACCGAGACCTGCGACGAGGAACGACCGCACCTGATCACCAACGTCGAGACCACGCCGGCCACCACCAACGACGTCGGTGTCACCGACACCATTCATGCCCATCTAGCCGCTCGTCACCTGCTGCCGCGCGAGCACTTGCTCGATACCGGCTACGTGGCGGCCGACGTGCTGGTGACGAGCCGGCGGCGCGCGGTGGATGTGGTCGGTCCGGCGCTCGGCGACAACAGCTGGCAGGCTCGACAGCCGGATGGGTTGGATGTGAGTTGCTTCGCCATCGACTGGGAGGCCCGGCACGTCACCTGCCCGGGAGGAAAGCGCAGCGTGCGCTGGACGCCGGGCCACGACAAGCAAGGTGCGGGGCAGGACCTCGTTGCCGTCCAATTCGACCCGGACGATTGTCGCGGCTGTCCCTTGCGACCGCGCTGCACCCAAGCGAAAACCGGACCGCGCACCCTGCGCCTGCGTCCGCGCGAACAACACGAGGCCCTACAGACCGCCCGTCGGCGCCAGCTCACCGAAGCCTTCAAACAACTCTATGCCGTCCGCGCGGGCATCGAGGGTGCGTTGTCCCAAGGGGTGCGCGCCTTTGGGCTACGTGCCGCCCGCTATCGGGGGCAGGCCAAAACGTATCTCCAACACCTCCTCGTCGCCGTCGCCATGAATATTGTCCGTGTGGCCGCCTGGGCCGAGGGCATCCCCAGAGCCCAAACGCGCCAGTCATCCTTTGCCCGACTGGTCGCCGCCGTGGCTTGAACAGCCCCTTCGTCCTGAATTAACCAGCGGTATCCTGAAAGGGTAGGCAAAATGCGTTCAAAAAGGTAATCCTTTCCGGACATCCATGCCCGCCGAAAATTCCCGAAATCGAACCGCCCTCTACTTGCGAGTCTCCACCCCCGCCCAAAAGCCGGATTTGCAGTTTGACGGCCTGAGACGCTATGCCGAGCGGGCAGGACTGGAAATCGTCGGAGAATACGTGGACACCGCCGTCTCCGGACGGAAACAGGGACGACCGCAATTGGACGCCCTGATGAAAGCCGCCCGCCACTATGAATGCGATTGTGTCCTGGTGTGGAAATTCGACCGGTTTGCCCGCGGCACGCGGCACCTACTGACCGCTCTGGAAGAGTTCGATCACCTGGGCATCCGCTTCATCAGCGTGCAAGATCAGGTCGACACGAGCAGCCCCATGGGCAAGGCGATGTTCACCCTCATCGGAGCTATGGCGGAGCTGGAATCGTCCCTCGTCAGCGAGCGGGTGGCGGCGGGCATGGCGGCGGCCAAGTCACGCGGGAAGCATGTGGGCCGCCCCCAGACCCCAGCGTATTTTGTCGACCAGATCGCAACGCTGGCCCGGACGACGGCGATGAGTGTGCGTCAGATCCAGAAAGAACTGCGGGAGAAAGTGAGTCGCGGCGTGGTTGGTGAGATCGTCAAAAGAGCGCGGCATCAAGGGAAAGCCTAATGACAGGGAAAGCCCCCTACTGAAGTGACAACATTTTACACGTATCCCGAACATACCCCCGATAAGGAGGCCAACGGCCGGCTGCTGGTGGGGCGGATTTAGGACGGGCGGCCGGAGTCGAGCGGGGCGCTGCTGTAGCGGGACGGCGCGGCGACGACGGTGTTGCCTGAATGCCAGCGGTGGTTATAATAACCACCATGAACAGCGCGGACCTCATCAAGGAGCTGGAACAAGCCGGCTGGACGCTGCGGGGCGTCAAGGGTTCGCATCACGTTTACACCCATCCGGCGCGCGGCGGGCACCTCAGCGTGCCGCACCCGAAAAAGGATTCCTGATTAGCAAGATTCTTCAGCCTGCCGAAGCCAACGGGCAGGTCGCGGTCCGATGGCGGCAGCGGCGACGAGCAGGCGGGCCGGAAGGGTGTCGAGGTGAAACCGCCGGTTAAACCGGTAGGCAAAGGCGGCCAGGTGGCGTGAGCCGTATTTAGCGAAATTGAACGCATGATAGGCCCCGCTGAAGCTGGTTTTAAGGTTACCCAGGATCGTGTTGAGCCAACCGAACTCCGGCACTTGGTTGGGTTTGCGCAGGCCGATGATGATGGCCTGGTGGTCACAACCGGCTGCGGTCACGCCGGTAAAGCAGGCTAAGCCATCGGAAATGACCTGGCTGCCAGGGGCCAAGGCGGCTTTGGCCCAGTCGGTCAGGGCGGCGCAGGTAAACCCTGGAACGGGGATCATTTTGGTGTAGAGGGGGTGCTCCTCGGCATTCAGAGAAACCGCCGCGACAAAGGGCACCTTGTTTTCGGAACCCCGGCCGGCTTTGCCGCCCACCCGTTCACCGCCCAGGTAGGCGTCGTCGACCAGCACCTCGCCGCACAGGGTGTACTGGGCATCGCGCTCGGTCATCGTCTGCATGAGCTTGTGCTGGATCAGCCAGGCCGTGGGATAGCTGACGCCTAAGTGGCGCTTCAGGGCCAGCGCCGATAACCCCGTTTTCGCCTCGCTGATCAGATAGATGGCCAAAAACCACAGAGTGAGCGCCAGATGGGTGCTCTGGAAGACGGTCCCCGCGATCAGGGAGGTCTGCATCCGACAGTTCTGGCACTGAAAGGTCTTACGCCCCCGCTCACGCAGGACATAATGACGCGCCTCACCACAGTGGGGGCAGCGAAAACCTTCCGGCCAACGGGCACCTTCCAGCGCCGTTTCGCACTGGGTCTCGGTCCCGAACTGCTTAAGAAACGCGGGCAACGATAACCCCGCTTGAAATTGAATCCGATTCATCGGCATAGCCTGACTCTAGAGGGAAGAATTTGCCAGTCTGCGCCTGATTTGCGGCACAAAATAGGCTCGGCTGAAGAATCTTGCTAATCAGG
>LBIU01000045.1 GCA_000987445.1 Candidatus Accumulibacter adiacens
TGATTTGAGGCCCGCTATGCCACCGATTCATGCATTCATGGATTCATGAGTTCGTGACGAGCCTTCCGAGGATGCCAATCTTAACTCAAACTGCCCGCCGGATCCTCGGATCCTGCGCCGGATTGCTGACCCAGGACTGCCTCTTGTGCGGCGCGAGCAGCGGCGCCAGCCTGATTTGCTCGGCCTGTGAGGCCGATTTGCCGCAACTGCCCGCGCGACGCTGTCCGCGCTGCGCGCTGCCGACGCCGGCTGGCGAGATCTGTGGCCGCTGCCTGGCCAAGCCGCCGCACTACGATCTGACGTTGGCCGAGCTGCGCTACGATTTCCCACTCGACAAGCTGGTGCAGTCGTTCAAGTACGGCCATCGTCTGGCTCTCGCCAGCTACTTCGGGCGCCGGCTGGCCGCGCTGCCGGCCGCCGCTGACGCCGAGCTGATCGTTCCCGTGCCGCTCCATCCGCTACGTTTGCGCGCGCGCGGCTTCAATCAGGCGCTCGAACTGGCGCGCCCGGTCAGCAAAGCCTGGTCCATCCCGATCGATCGGCACAGTTGCCGACGCATCCGGCATACGCTCGCGCAAGCCGATCTGCCCTGGCGCGAACGTGCCGCGAACATCCGCGGTGCCTTCCAGTGCAGCGCGGATTTCACCGGCAAGCGACTGCTGTTGATCGACGATGTGATGACCACTGGCGCGTCGCTCGACGAACTGGCGCGGGTCGTGCGCTTGCACGGTGCCGCACAGGTGACGCTGCTGGTTCTCGCGCGCGCTTTGCCCGCTCTGTCGCGATGAACCTGGCAACGCTCGCTGGCAGCGCGTGCCGGCTGCCGCCTTCGCTCAAAGGTGCTCGAACTCGGCGATGTCTGCCGAGGGGCTGCTCGCCGAGGCCGCGAAAGCGATAATGCCGCTGCCGCGCAGTACGAATTCCTCACACCTCAGAAACAGCTCGTTCTCGCCGCTGACGGTCACGAAAGTGCCATTGGTGCTGAGATCGCTGAGCACGAAGTGCTCGCCCCGCCGCTCTATCGTCGCGTGATTGCGCGATGCGCGGCGATCGCGAATGGTAATTGCGCAGTTGGCGTCGCGGCCCATGTCAACGCGTGCTCGCGTCTTGTCGAGCAGCTTGACCTGGCCGCCATAGCGCACGCACAGGCGCAAACCGCCCTCCCTGGATGGCGAGGGCGGAGGCGAGGGCGAGCTGAGGAGCGTCTTTCGGGACGGTGCTTTGGTTTCCAGCCACAGCACTTCGAATGGCTCGTCTTCCGCCGGTAGTTTGCTTGTCAGAGGGGCGGGCAGGCTACACGTCGCCGCCTGCAAGGGCGCCGACAGCAGCGCTCTGGTCTTGCCACTGGTCAAGGTTTGGCCGGCACGGGCCTGTTGGGCAAGGGACTCCGCGATCCTCAACCCTTCACCATGCGGACCCGCGGCATCCTCGCGCAGCGGGCCGTGATGAAAGCCGACACGGATGGCCAGCTGGACGCCGGACACCGGCGGCAGGTCAGCGATCCGCCGCTGCATGGCGATGGCCGCCTGGCAGGCGTCATCGGCGTGCTCGAAGAATGCCGTGAGTTCGTCGTGCCTGCTCGGCAGGAGTTGTCCGCGGAAGCCCTCTACCCCCCGTGCCATTCGCTTTCGGCAACGCTCGACGGCGTGCGTGGCTTCCGTTCCCCCCCGCTTTTCGAACAGCTTCGAGCTTCCGGCGATGGCGGCAACCAGTACCGAACGCAGCTTTTCCTTGCCGCTCATTAGTCGAGCACCGCCAGTGGCAGTCCGTTCAGGCTGGGCTGCATCTCGTTGAGCGGCGCCGGGTCAAAGACCAGATCGCCACCATCCATCGTCGTTGGATCACCCCCGGGAAGCAAACCCTGGAAATCGAACAAGGTCTGGTCTGCAAGGTGCGAGGGCACGATGTGCTGCAGCGCGGAGAAAACCGCCTCCGTGCGACCCGGGTAGCGACGGTCCCAGTCGGCCATCATTTCGCGAATTTTCTGGCGCTGGAGATTGTCCTGCGAGCCACAGAGATTGCACGGAATGATCGGGTACGCCATGCCGCGGGCAAAGCGGGCGATTTCTTTTTCGCTGCAGTAGGCCAGTGGCCGGATGACCACGTGCGCGCCGTCGTCGGTCAGCAGTTTCGGCGGCATGGCCTTCAGCCGAGCCGCGAAGAGCAGATTGAGGAACAGCGTATGGACGATGTCGTCGCGGTGGTGGCCAAGTGCAATCTTGTTCGCCCCGAGCTCCTTGGCGGTGCGATAGATAACTCCCCGACGCAGGCGGGAACACAGCGAACAGGTGGTCTTGCCCTCCGGGATCTTGCTCTTGACGATGCTATAGGTGTCCTGCTCGACGATGCGGTACTCGACTCCCAGCTTTGCCAGATAGGCCGGCAGGACCTCGGCCGGGAAGCCCGGCTGCTTCTGGTCGAGATTCATGGCGATCAGCCGGAAATCGACCGGCGCGCGCTGGCGCAGCGCCATCAGCACCGAGAGCAGGGTGTAGGAGTCCTTGCCGCCGGAAATGCAGACGAGAACGGTGTCGCCGTCGTCGATCATCTTGTAATCGGCGATGGCCCTGCCGGCATTGCTCTCCAGACGCTTTTTCAGGCGCTGCAGGGTGTTCGATTGTTCCACCAGCTTCCTCTCAAACGGTCATGACACCTTGACTCCCCCCTGATCATGAAAGCCATGACCGTTCCCCCCTTACTTGCAGTGCGCTTTCCGGCATGCACGCCGGAATCGTTCGACGGGCAGGGAGCTGCGATAGTCGCCGCGGCGACTATCGCGGGAATGGCGTGACCCGTCACAGGTGCGCGGTGCGACCGCCGTCCACATTAATGACCTGGCCAGTAATGTAGTCCGCGTCATCCAGCAGGTAGCGCACTGCCCGGGCAATGTCCTGTGGGCAGCCGGCGCGCTGCAACAGGGTGTGCGCGAGGATGTCCTGGCGCGCTGCGTTGTCGAAAACGCCGCTGTCCGGCCACAGGATCGGTCCTGGCGCAACCGCATTGACCCGTACCCGGGGTGCCAGTTCGATGGCCAGCGCACGGGTCAGGCCAAGCAGTCCGGCTTTTGCCGCGCAATACAGCGGATAGCTGGCCAGCGGTCGCTCGGCGTGAATGTCGGTGATATTGACCACCGCCCCCCGCGTCGCCATCAGGTGGGGTGCGGCCGCTTGCGTCAGGAACAGCGGGGCTTTCAGATTGCTGCCGATGAGATCGTCCCAACTCGCCAGGTCGATGCTGCCCAGAGGCGTCGGAAAGAAGCTCGAGGCATTGTTGACCAGGGCATCGAGACCGCCGAAGCGCGCGACCGTATCGGCGACCAGCCGTGGCAAGGTCTCGACGTCCAGCAGGTCCGCCTGCAGGCAGGCTGCCGACGACGGCCGGACAGCGTTCAGTTCGCTGGCCAGCGCAGCGGCCGCCGCCGAGGCCTGCCGATAATGGAGCATCAGATTGGCGCCGGTGGCGTGCAACTCCCGGGCGATCGCGCTGCCTAGTCGCCGGGCGGCGCCGGTCACCAATATCGTCTTTCCGCTCATCTCCCGTTCTCGGCCTGCACCAACAAGGAATTGATTTTAGCGGATTCTTGCGCCTGCTTCTGGAAAAACAACCCATCCCGGCGTCGCCGCGGTAGACTATTGCTGGATAGATTTCGGAAAAGAGCCATGAGCAAACTGGAGCAGCCGCTTGACGCGGACGAGCTGATGATTCTCGCGGAGCGCATCGAGCAGTTGCCGGCAGACGACGCCGAGTGGGTCAATCGCCTGTTGCAGGAGTTGCTGCGTGCCCGCGCCCACGAGGGAGAGCTCTTGGCACGGCAGGCCAGCGGCGGGCTGCAGGGGCCGGGTGAGCGCGACTTCGACGAACAGATGGCACAGGCCGCCCTCGACACGGCCGAGTGGCTGAAGACGCTTTGGGAGGTCGGCTACATGGGAGCCGGTAACTTTCGTGCGCAGCCACGCGCGGCCTTTCCCGCAATTGATCTCGAAGACGTCAGGAAGTCTTCGCTGTTCGCGCGCATTCGCCAAGGCAAGCATGCGCTCCCCTTCCCGCCACCGACGCGGCAGGGCCTGCCGTGGCACGAGCTGCTCGAGGGCAGTGCGCAAGCGCATACCGTCAGTGCCGAGATTGTCCGTGACGAAGACGGCCTGCCGATGGGCGCGATCATCGAAGGCTGCAGCGAGTGGCAGGTTCTTGAGGAAGACGTCGAGAAGCAGGAGTGTGTCGTGCAGCATCAGGGCAAGGGCCCCAAGTTCCGCTTGCTGCCACTCGACTCCGCCAGCGCGCAGTTGCGCCGCGAGCTGCCGACTTTGACCCGCCAGATCCATCTGCAAGGGCGTGGCGGCTTCAACTCCTATACCCTCGAATGGCCGCAAGAAGGCGCTCCGACGCAGTTCGTCGCTTTGCGCGCCGCGACCTGGGAGCGAGCCGAGTCAGAGGCCGAGCATTGGCTGGCGATGACCCATCCGGAGCTGTACGGACAAGTCCGCTTCGTGGGTTCCGAAAACTGAGCCGTCGACCGGCCGGCTGGCGGGCGAGCCATCCAGTCGTCAAGCGGCGCTGGGCGATCGTGGTCTTGCTTTGGCGGCACTGAGTCACTGAGCGACGGACTCCGCGCATGGATCTGCCCCTTCCGACCCCCGCTGCGCTGGCCTTCAGCGCGGCGCTCAGCGAGCACATTGTTCGCGAGGTCGACGCGGCCGGCGGCTGGATCGGTTTCGATCGTTTCATGGACCTGGCGCTCTACGCGCCGGCGCAGGGCTATTACTCCGGCGGCGCCCACAAGTTCGGCGCGGCGGGCGATTTTGTGACCGCTCCGGAGCTCGGGCCGGTTTTCGCCCAGACCCTTGCTGCACAGGTGGACCAGATCCTCGGACTCAGCGCTCCGCAGATCGTCGAAGTGGGCGCCGGCAGCGGCCAGCTGGCAGTCGACCTGCTGCGTGAGCTCGAACGGCGCGGCAGGCTCCCCGACAGCTACGCCATTCTCGAACTATCCGGCGAATTGCAGGCGCGTCAGCACCAGGCGATCGCCGCCCAGGCGCCGCAGCTGCTGTCGCGTGTGCACTGGCTCGAGCGTCTGCCCGAGCGCTTTGACGGGCTGGTGCTGGCCAACGAAGTGCTCGATGCGATGCCGGTACATCTCCTGGTCTGGAAGCCGACGGGCCTGGCGGAACGCGGCGTGGGCGTTGTTGACGGGCGCTTCGCCTGGGTCGATCGCCCGGCGAGTGGCGGGTTGCGCGAGCAGGGACTGGCGCTGGCCGCCGAGTGCGTGCTGGCGCCCGGCTACCTGAGCGAGGTTTCGCCGGCGGCACGCGCCTGGGTGGCGGAGTGGGCGGCACTTCTCGGGTGTGGTGCGCTATTGCTGATCGACTATGGCTTCCCGCGGCGCGAGTACTACCACCCGCAGCGCAGTAGCGGCACGCTGATGTGCCACTATCGCCACCATGCGCACGGCGAGCCCTTCTATCTACCGGGTTTGCAGGACATCACCGCGCATGTCGACTTCACGGCGATCGTCGAAAGCGGCTCGTCAGCTGGCTTGGAATTGCTTGGCTACAGTACGCAGTCGAGCTTCCTCTTCAATTGCGGACTCGCCGAAGTCCTGGCGCGAACGCCAGCCAGCGACGCCAAGCGCTATTTACCTCTCGCCGGTGCCGCCAACAAGTTGGTTTCCCCTGCGGAAATGGGCGAGTTGTTCAAGGTGATCGCGCTTGGCCGGGGAATCTCTGAACCGCTGCTGGGTTTTGCCAGCGGCGACCGCAGCCAGACGCTCTAAGACGTTTCGCTGCTGGCAGGCGCGGGCCGATTACGAACTCGGCAGACCTGCTGTTTCTTGTCCGGGCGCCAGAAGTGGTTCGACCGCAGCCACGCGTGCGGCATGTATCCGCGCCGCGATCTCGGCCGGCTGCTCGCAACTGCGGGCAATCGCCGCGGCATCGATGCTGCGCGCCAGCGCGAGCGCTTGGCGAAAGAGTTGAGCTGCCGGATAGGCAGCCGCTTGCCAGCCGAGGCGGCCCTGGAAGTCACAGGCACAGGCTTCGAGCAGCTGCTCGAAGCGTTCGGGGCGGCGCAGCGCATCGCTGCTTTCCAGGAGCCCGACCATGTTTGCGGCGTCCAGTTGCGCAGAGCGATGCAGGTCGCCGTGATGGCGGGCGACCAACAGTGCCAGATCGCGGCACTCGACCGGCACCTTGAGGCGCGCGCACACCTGCCGGACCAGTTCGACGCTACGCGCTTCGTGGTCTGGATGGCGCGGCAGATCGGCGGCCGGCGTGCTGCCCTTGCCAAGGTCATGGAGCAGCGCGGCGAGGCGTACCGGCAGCCCGTAGTGGCGTTGTGCGGACTGGTCGACGACCATCATCACATGCACCCCGGTATCGATTTCGGGGTGCATCTCGGGCCGTTGCGGTACCCCGAAAAGGCGGTCCAGCTCGGGCAGCAGCCGGGCCAGCGCCCCGCATTCGCGCAGGACCTCGAACATCCGTGAGGGCTTGTCCTCCATCAGCCCCTTGGCCAGTTCCTGCCAGACGCGTTCGGCAACCAGATGGTCGAGCTCGCCGTTGGCGACCATTTCCTGCGCCAGGGCCATGGTTTCCGGAGCGACCGCAAAAGCGGCGAAGCGCGCGGCGAAGCGCGCGAGGCGCAGAACGCGCACCGGGTCTTCGACGAAAGCCGGCCCGACATGGCGCAGGACGCCTGCCGCCAGATCGTCGATACCATGGTGGGGGTCGATCAGCAGGCCATCGGCGCTGCGCGCAATGGCGTTGATGGTCAGGTCGCGGCGGGCCAGATCCTCGCCCAGGCTGACCTCGGGCGCGGCACAAAAAGCGAAGCCCTTGTAGCCGTGACCCGATTTGCGTTCGGTTCGTGCCAGCGCGTATTCGGCACGCGACTGCGGGTGCAGGAAGACCGGGAAATCCTTGCCGACGGGTTTGAAGCCGCGGGCCAGCATTTCCTCGGGTGAGCCGCCGACCACCACGTAGTCACGATCCTGAACCGGCAGGCCAAGCAACTCGTCGCGGATCGCTCCGCCGACGGTGAAGATCTCCATCAGCTCGGCTCGGCTCGGCTCAGCGCAGACGCCAGCTGCGGTGCGCCGACCGGGCCATCAGCGACCGGCACGAAGGCGATAGCGGTCCAGGCGAACCTGGCCTATCTCGGCCGGCGACAGATAGCTGGGCGCCACGGCCTCAAGGGCCGTTGGCTGCCAGCCCGGATAGTCATGTCTGCCATCGGTGACGCTATCGACGTCCATCGAGCGCAGGTTGTCCGGCGACATCGGCGGTTTCGGCAGCAGCCACAGCAGGCCGGCCTGCAGGTAGGCCCAGCCGCCGTTGCCAAGATCGATGATGCGCCGCGGCTTGCCGATCAGTCGTGCGGTGTACTCGACCAGTTCGCGAAGCGTATAGACCTTGGGACCACAGAGATCGTAGGTCTGGCCAAAGGTGTTGCGATCGCCAAGGCTGTCGCAAAAGGCTTTCGCGACGTCACCGACGTAAACGGGCTGGAAGCGCGCCGAACCGCCGCCGAGCGGGAAGATCGGGAAAAGTTTCAGAAACTTGGCAAACACATTGAGGAAGATGTCGTCCGGTCCGAAAATCACCGAAGGGCGAAAGACGGTGATGTCCAGCTCGCCCATCGCCGCCCGTACGGCGGTTTCGCCGTCGCCCTTCGAGCGCAGGTATTCCGAGGCGCCGTCGCGGGCGGCATTGAGTGCGCTCATGTGCACCAGGCGCCGCACACCGCTCTCCTGCATGGCTGCAAGGATCTTTCTCGGCAGTTCGACATGCGCCGCGGCGAAACCCTTGCCGTAAGGCAGGCGCGAATCCCGGTCGTGGAGAATTCCGACCAGATTGATGACTGCGTCCTGGCCACGCATCAGTTCGACCAGCGCCTGTTGATCGTGCACCTTGGCTTCGACCATCTCGACCGTCGGCAGCATGATCAGTTTCTTGGTGTTGTCACGGTGGCGAGTGGCGATCGTCACCCGTACGCCGCGTTGTGAGAGGCAGCTGGCAATCCAGCCGCCGACAAAACCACTGCCGCCGATCAACAGCACGTTCTTGAGTTCCATAGCGTCCTACCGGTGAAATGAGGGTCGAGAAAACATGATTTTAAGGCAATTCCCTGCCCTTGGCTTCGCCGCCGGTGCGCGGAGCGATCACTCCGAGTCGATTCTTGAGCGTTTGCGGACGGCCATCGAAGAGTGCCGAGTAATAAACCGAGTTGCTCATGACCTTCTTGACGTAGTCCCTGGTTTCGCTGAAAGGAATCGTTTCCGCATAGATCGCACCTTCCAGCGCAACGTCGGCACGCCACCTGCGGGCTCGACCCGGGCCCGCGTTGTAGGCGGCAGAGGCGAGTACCGGGTGATTGTCGAGATCCTCGAGAACCAGCCGCATGTAGCTGGTACCGAGCAGCAAATTGGTTTCGGTGTCGTTGACCTGGCCCTGGTGGTAGTTCTTGAGGCCGATCTTGCCGGCTACCCACTTGGCGGTCGCCGGCATCAGCTGCATCAGCCCGGAAGCGCCGGCTCCGGAGCGCGCATTGCTCACGAAGCGGCTCTCCTGGCGCATCAGGCCATAGACCCAGGCATCGTCGAGGGCCTGGTTGCGCGCCGCCGGTCGCACCTGATCGCCAAATGGCGCCAGATAGCGCAGCGAGTAGTCGTGTTCGTCACGGGTACGGTCGGCGGTGGCGATCGCGCGGTCGTAAATGTCGGCGCGCAAGGCGATCGTGGATGCGCTGAGCAGTTCCCGGTCGCTCATCCCGCGCAGCGACCAGTTCCATTCCCGGACCGCTTCCGAGCGCAGGTTGAGGCGAAAGAAGAGCAGGGCGCGCTGCACGCCGGGCTGGGCCTGTACCGCCGCCAGCTCTTCCCGGCTCGGTGGCGATGCCTGCGGCGGCGGGGCAATCGGCTGGCCGAGGTCATCGCTGGCCAGGTTGCCGTAAAAGTCAGGCTGAGCGGCGATTTTCGCGAATTGTGCGTCGGCCTCGGCCAGCCGGCCGCCGGCGCGGTAGGCCCGGCCCAGCCAGTAGACCCAGGCCGTTTGTGCGGCCAGTTCCGGCGGCATGGCTTCGATCGTCGAGCGTACCGTGCCCCAATCCTGGACGCGCAGCGCCGCACGCACCTTCCATTCCGCCACGTCATCGGAAAGGGGGGTATCGCCACCCTTGAGGTACCACTCGATGGCCTCGGGCATGTGGTCCTGCGCCGCCTGGCGGCCGATCTGGGTCCACGCCCAGCCCTGTTCCTCCTTGCTCAGCGACGGCGCGATGCGCTGCAGCTGCTGTGCCGCCATGCGCGGGTCGTTGCGGGCGATGCGCTGGATGCCGAGGATGGCCAGTTCGCGCTGCATGCGATTGCCGGAAAAGTCGTTCGGCAGTCTGATCAGCCAGGGCAGCGGCGCACCGATGATGGTTTGCGCCAGCTTCGTGTCCGGGGTCTGGCTGGGTGGCAGGTAGTTCATGCTGTACGCGGCGGCGGTGGTCTTGTTGGCCTCGAACTGATTGCGGATACGCGCCCAGACGGCGTCGGCGAGGACGCGTTTTTCCAGAATCAGTGCTTCGAGTACCGGGTAGCAGGGCTCCGGAGGTTCGAGCAGGGTCAACCACAGGGGCAAGGCGTCGTCAAGCATGCGCGGGTCGCCCTGGGCCCGCCGGCTTTGCAGCGAATAGCAGGCGATGTCCTGTGGCGGCGGCTGCAGCAGATGCGGGAATTCGCGGTCGAAGGCCGCCCATTGTTGCTCCTTGCCGGTCTGCCTGAGCCAGTCGGTGCGCAACTTTTCGGCGACGTAGCTGTTTGGGTTGCGGTTCAGGAATGCGCTGACGGTCGCCGGATCGGCTTCCTTCAAGTCGAGGAGAAGTTGCCAGTAATCGACGTAGGACGCCAATTCGTAATTCTGCAGCGTGGCCGCCAGTTGCTCCAGCCGGACTTTGTCGCCGTTGCGGGCAGCGCTGCGCGCGGCCAGAAACTGCTCGTCGGCGCTGCTCGCCAAGACGCTGAGCGGCGCCAGAAAGCAGGCGCCGAGGATGAGCGGGAGAGCGATGTGGACGCTGCGGCGGAGGGCGTAGCGGAGGGTGTGGCGAAACTTCATGGTAAGCTGGATTTCCGGAAAAATACCTGTTTCGAGCATATCACATGGCTACTGGAGCCCCAGCGGGAATCAGCATTGATAGCGTCGCCGAGGAGCGCCTCGCTGCCCGTCGTGCGCTGCGCAAGAGTCTGCTCCAGCGCCGGCTGGCTCTGACTGCCGACGAGTGTGCGCAGCTTTCCAGCCGGGTCTGCGCGCACTTGCGCGACGGCTTCCCGCAGTTGTCGATGCGGGCCGTCGGCTTTTGCTGGCCGGTGAACAACGAAGTCGACCTGCGACCGCTGATCGGCGAATGGGCAGGCGGCGGCAAAGCAGGCTTCCAGGCCTTGTTGCCGGTGGTGATCGACGCCCAGCGGGCGCTGGCTTTTCGCGCCTGGTCGGCGGGCACGGCGATGTTCTCCGACCGCTATGGCATCCCGACGCCGGCCTGCGGCGACTTCCTGACGCCCGAGGCCCTGCTGCTGCCGGTGAACGGCTTCGATGCTGCCGGCTACCGCATCGGTTACGGTGGCGGCTATTTCGACCGTACCCTGGCGTCACTTTCGCCGCGACCGCTGGTGCTGGGCGTGGGCTTCGAACTGGCTCGGCTGGAGGCCATTGCTCCCGAGCCGCACGATCAGCCCCTCGACGCGGTGGTCACCGAGGCCGGCATCTTCCGACCGCGACCTTAAGCGCGCTGGTGGTCGACGACGAAGGCCGCCAGAGCTTCGGCGGGCATTGGGCGCGCGATCCAGTAACCCTGGACTTCATCGCATTGACAGCGACGCAATTGCTCGGCGACCTCGGCGTTCTCGACCCCCTCGGCGATCGTGCGCAGTTTGAGCGCGTGTGCCATCTGGACGATCGCGCGCACGATCGCTGCGTCGTCGGCATCGCTGACCAGGTCGCGGACGAAGGGTCGGGCGATCTTTATCTTGTCGACAGCGAAGCGTTTCAGGTAGGCGAGGCTCGAGTAGCCGGTACCGAAATCGTCGACCGACAGCCTGACGCCGATGGCCTTCAGCCGGCGGGCCGTTTCCAGCGTTGCTTCGGCGTCCTGAATCAGGACCGACTCGGTCAGTTCGAGTTCCAGCCATTCGGAATCGAGGTCGGCGAGGACCAGCGCGTTGATCACCGTTTCCAGCAGATCGCTGCGCCGAAACTGCAAGCCGGAAAGATTGACCGCGACGCTGAAGGGCGGCAATCCAGCCGCCTGCCAGGCGCTCGCCTGCCGGCAGGCCTCGCCGAGCACCCACTTGCCCAGGGGCACGATAAGGCCTGTCTCTTCGGCAATCGCGATGAATTTCGCTGGCGCCACCAAGCCCTGATCCGGGCTTTGCCAGCGCACCAGCGCTTCGACGCCGGTAATCGCGCCCGACGCCAGATCGATCTGCGGCTGATAGTGCAAGACGAACTCGGCACGCTCGAGCGCCCGCCGCAGGCGGGTTTCGAGATGCATGTGCTCGACCGCCTGGACGTTCATCTGCTCGGCAAAGAATCGGTGCGCGTTACGCCCGGCGTGCTTGGCGTGATACATCGCCGTGTCGGCCTTCTGCGTCAGGCTGTCGAAGTCCTGGCCATCGTCAGGAAAAAGCGAAAT
>LBIU01000046.1 GCA_000987445.1 Candidatus Accumulibacter adiacens
TTAACGGCCCTTCCACTCGGCCTTGCGCTTGCCGATGAAGGCGTCGATCCCCTCGCCGGCGTCTTCGCTCATCATGTTGCAGGCCATCACTTCGGAGGCATACTGGTAAGCACCTTCGAGGCCCATTTCGAGCTGCTTGTAGAACATCTGCTTGCCCATGCCAATGGCCACCGACGACTTGGCGATGATCGAACCGGCAAGCTTGTCGATCTCGCTATCGAGCGCGTCACCAGGCACGACGCGATTGACCAAGCCCTGCCGTAGCGCCGTCTGTGCGTCGATGAAATCGCCAGTGAGCAACATCTCCAGCGCCTGCTTGCGACCGAGGTTGCGCGACAGGCCAACGCCCGGCGTCGCACAAAACAGGCCGACATTGATTCCCGAGGTCGCAAAACGCGCGCTGTCGGCGGCAACGGCCAGGTCGCACATCGACACCAACTGGCAGCCGGCAGCAGTGGCAATGCCATGCACCCGCGCGATCACCGGCTGCGGCATCTCGGTGAGGGCCATCATCATCCTGCCGCAGCGCTTGAAGAGGTCCTGCATGAAAGCCTTGTTGTGATTGGCGCGCATCTCCTTGAGATCGTGCCCGGCACAGAAGGCCTTGCCGAAGCCGGCAATGACCACCACGCGCACGGCTGGATCGGGGGCGATGGCCTCGATCTCGGCCTGCAGAGCGGCGATCATCGCCAGTGACAGCGAGTTGAACTGCTGCGGACGGTTCAGAGTCAGCGTGGCAAGGCCCTGCTGGTCGCTGCGCACGACGTAGGGGTCGTCCTGAATCGGCATCTCGGTGCTCATTCCTGCCTCCTTGATCTATCACTACGAAAAGACGGGTGCTGCGCGGCGAGCGGCGGCAGCCCTCAGCCAGCAATCGTTGCCGGGCACTGCTCCAGCCGGCCACCCTGCTCGACTCCCTGCAACCAGCCGGCGAGTTGCCGCCCGAGTTCGTTGCTCGCCGCAACCAGGGCGCGCACGCCGCCAGGGGCATCGGCACTGGCTGCCGGCTGCTCGATGCTGAACCAGCGTTCGGCGACGATCTGCTGCCTGGCGTCGAGCACGCTGGCCGTTCCCAGCACCACCCCGCGACTCAGCAGCGGCGTATCGAAGACCTGCGAGAACTCCTGCAGTTCCAGACGCAGCAGGCAGCCAACGGCCGTACGACCGCTGCCGCTGAGCACCCCCAGCTGCTGCCGCAAGCGCTGCGCGAGCAACAATCCCGGCGCTCCAGCCCAGCGGCTGGCTGCGTAGCTGCGCAGCTTCAGAGGATCTTCGTAGAGCAGGCGGTATTCGATACTCAGCGAGTCAAACCAGAACGGCGCACGAATCTCGAGCGCCAGCTGCGACCAGCCAGGGCCTTGCGCCAGACGCGCGGCCGGCAGGCCGAAGTCATAGACCTCGGCTTGGGTGGCGTTGCGTGCGCCACCCGCGCACGCGGCGAGCCACAGACACGCCGCAAGGCAGATCGACAGTCGCTTCATGGAGATCCCTCACGGTTTGGCGGGGCGACGAAACCGGCTTCGCCGGGTCCGGGAGCATGCTTTGGCGAGCCAAAAACGAGGCTTTGTGGCGCGTCCTCGAGCATCTGCAACACCCGCTGCAATTGTCGCGAGTTGGCCGACAACTCGCTACCGAGTTCGTTGAGGCGCGGCGCGAGCGCGGCGACCCCGCTCGGCGACGGGTCGCCAAGCAGGCGGTCGACGCGCTCGCTGACCGCCTGCAGACGCACGACCAGTTCACGCGTTTCGAGCAGCAACGGCGTCGCCTGGCCCGCCGCCTGCTCGCTGCGGGCCAGCGTGGCGTTGAGTAGGCGTAGGCTCTCGGGAGTTTGCGCCAGCAATTGGCGAAACTGGCTGATGGCCTGGTTGGCGTTCGCGGTGGTCGCATCGAGATTGGCAAGAATACGCGCGAAATGTTGCTGGTTGTCGCTGCCGAGCAGCTTGTTGGCATTGCCGAGAAACTCACCGGCCGCGCGCAAAGTGGCACCGCCGGCATCGGACAGTTCCTCGATCAGCGATGGCCGCATGACAATTCGCGAAGCCTCACCGGCATTACCCGGCAGCGGCTCCCGATCGGTGCCGGTTTCTTCGAGCAGGACATGCGCGATTCCAGTCACTCCCTGATAACCCATCTTGGCAATCGTCCCACGGGTCACCGGTACCGAATCGTTGACGCTGATGCGGATGAGGATGTTGCGCAGATCATTCCGGTCCAGTTCAATGGCCTGCACCTTGCCGACGCGAATACCGCGGTAGCGGACCTGTCCTTGCAAACTCAGCCCGGTCACGTTCTGTCGCGTCACCACGATGTAGTCGCGGCTGGTTTCGTGCGTGCCGCCGATCCACCACACCGAGAGCACCACCGCGACGCCCAGAAACAGCGTGAACAGTCCGGCGACCAGCGCATGCGAACGGTTTTCCATGACTACCTCGCCTCTTGTCGGATCGCCGCCGCAGAGCGCTTCGGAGCAAAGAAGTTGCGCACGAAGGGATGATCGACCGCCAACACCTCGGCCGGCGTGCCGCAAGCAACGATCTGCTGATCCGCGAGTACCGCCAGACGCGTCGCCAGGCCGAGAAGGGTATCGAGCTCGTGCGTCACCATGACCACGGTGAAGGCGAGTTCCTGCTGCAGCAGCCTGAGCAGGTTGATGAAATTCTCGCTACGGTCAGGATCCAGCCCGGCCGTCGGTTCGTCGAGAACGAGAAGTTCCGGCTCCAGGGACAGCGCACGCGCCAGCGCCACGCGCTTGATCATCCCGCCAGACAATTCCGCGGGCATCAGCCGGCCATGGCGCGGCTCGAGCTCTACCATCGCCAGCTTGAGGAAGACCAGATCACGGATCATTGCTTCGTCGAGCGTGCGCAATTCGCGCAGCGGAAAGGCGATATTGTCAAAGACCGAAAACGCCGAAAAGAGAGCACCTTGCTGAAAGAGCATTCCGAAGCGACGGCGAACCGCACGGCTCTGTTCGGGATCGCCATCAAGCACCGCCTGGCCAAAGAGTTTAAGCGTCCCCGCGCTGGGCCGCAACAGACCGACGATCTCGCGCAACAAGGTCGTCTTGCCGCTGCCAGAGCCTCCGACCAGCCCCAGCACCTGCCCCGCTTCGACGTCGAGATCGATGTTTCGATGAATCACGACATCATCGAAGCGCGTGCACAGACCGCGGATTTCGATGACCGGCACCGTTGTTCGGACCAGATCTGCGGCTGCGCTCACAGCGGTAGTCCGATACTGCGGGTCAGAATCGCCGCGACGGCGTCGACCAGAATCGCCACGGTGATCGCCGTAACCACCGAAGCGGTCGTCTGCGACGACAGACTCTCGGTATTCGGCTTGACTCTGAGACCGAAGTGACAGGCGATCAAGGCAATCAGAAAACCGAAAATCACCCCCTTGCCCATGCCGATCCAGAGATTGGCGACCGGCACCACCTTGGGCAGCGTGTCAATGAAAAAGCCATACGACAGATCCATCTGCAGATTGGCCGACACCATGCCGCCGAGGATCCCCGCCGCCGAACACCAGAGCACCAACAACGGCATCGCCACCGAGAGCGCAGCCACCTTGGGCATGACCAGACGCAGACTTTGCGAAACGCCCATCGTGGCCAGCGCGTCGATCTCGTCGGTGACGCGCATGACACCGATCTGGGCGGTCATTGCCGACCCCGAACGACCGGCGACGAGAACGGCGACCAACACCGGGCCCAGTTCGCGAACGATACTGATGCCGAGCAGATTGACGATGAATACATCGGCACCGAAGTTCGCCAACTGCAAGGCCGAAAGGTAGGAAAGCACCACCCCGATCAGGAACCCGATCAGGGCCGTCACCGGCAGCGCCTGCGCGCCGCTCTTGAAGAGGTTTGCCGAAAACTCTCGCCAGGGTATGTCCCCTGGGTGTCGGCAGAGGTAGAACAGGTCCAGGATGAGTTGGCCGATCAAGGCGACCAGGCCAGTGAAGTGACTGGCTGCAGCCAGCACCAGCCGACCGACGGCGAGCAGCAGCCACAGGCCTTCCGGCGAGCGGTCCGAGGGCTGCTCAACCGGCATCAGCTCGATACGCGCGATCACCGCCCGATGCCGGGTCGAAATGGCCAGCGACGCCGGCCACTGTTGGCCCCAGGCGCGCCACAGCAGAATCCCGCCAGCGCTGTCCAGGCGCGCGATCGACTGCAGGTCCCAGGCCGGATCGCCGGCTGCCAGCTCGCGCAGGCGCCGCTCGAAGCTGACGATCGGCTGCGGCATGGTCGCCAGCGTCCAGTCCCCGGACAGACGCAGCTGCAGCACACCTGCTTGCTGTACCCGGTCGATCGCGGCGACGCTCATCCCGACCTCACTGGCACATCCCGTTCAGACGGCAAAGCACTGAGCCGCAGCTGGCTGCCGATACGACCCCAGAGCAGCGACTCCTCGCGCAAAGCGGCAAGAGCCAGCGGATTGCCGTCCAGCCAGGCGGCCGGGAGATCGAGCTGGAAACCCCCCGGCGACTCGCGGATGGCCAGCGCGGGCGGCGCCTGATCGTCACGCGAACGATGCAGCAGGACGGCCAGCCGAAGACAGACGAGCAGCCGCCAGTTCGCATCGCCGGCAGGCAGCGAGGCCAGTTTCTGCAGCCTGCCGCGCTGGCCGAGAAGCAGCATTGCCAGACGCGACTGGTCGCGCTGCGAAAAACCAGGCATGTCGGCGTTGCTCACCAGATACGCACCGTGCTTGTGGAAACCGCCGTGCGCCACCGAAATACCAATCTCGTGCAGGGAGACCGCCCAGCGCAGGAAATGGACGTCGCTCTCGTACTCCGGGGAATCGAGTTGGACAAGCTGTCCGAGCAGGGCCAGGGCCGTACGCTCGACGCGCCTGACCTGCTCCTCGGCCACCTGATAGCGGCGCATGAACTGGGCGACGGTCACGTCGCGCGTGTCATGATGCTCGAAACGGCTGCGCAGATCGTGCAGCACGCCGAGCGGCAAGGCACCCGCCGAATAGGTCATTTCTTCGAGCTCGAACGAGGAAAACACCGCCGACATGATGGCCAGGGCACCGGGGAAGATGTGCAGGCGCTCGCTGCGCAGGCCCTTGAGCGGCAGCTGTTCCGCCGCGCCGGCGGCGATGATCATCGCCCGCAGACGGGCCAGGCCCTGGCGAGTGATGCCACTGCAGAAATCAGGGTTGAGACCGTTCAGCTCCAGCACGTCGGCAAGCTCCTGCGCCGAACCCGACGCGCCGACGGCCTCTTGCCAACCACAGCGCCGGTAGTCGGCGACCACCGCCTCGATCTGCCGGGCGGCCGACAGTTCGGCGGCGCTGAAGCGTTTCCCGTCCACCTTGCCATCCGGAAAGAAACGCTGGCGGAAGTTGATCCCGCCCATGAACAACGATTCCATCAGCAGGGGTTCGAGGCCCTGACCAATGACCAACTCGGTCGAGCCGCCGCCGATATCGACCACCAAACGCCGATGCGTCGCTTTCGGCAGCGCGTTCGCGGCACCGATGAAGATCAGTCGGGCTTCCTCGCGCCCGCCGATGATTTCAATCGGGAAGCCCAGCGCGGCCTCGGCTTGCTGCAGCACGAGGTCGGCGTTGCGCGCGACGCGCATGGCGTCGGTGGCCACCGCACGCACCTGCTCCGGGGCGAACCCCCGCAGCTGCTGGCCAAAGCGACGCAGGGCATCGAGCGCGCGTTGCTGCGAGGCATGGTCGAGAATTCTCTCTCGAGTCAGGCCGGAAGCAAGGCCAACACGCTCCTTGAGGTCATCAAGCGGGTGAATCTGATCGCCAACGATGCGCCCGAGTTGCAGGCGAAAGCTGTTGGAACCCAGATCGACGCCGGCGATTAGTTCGTAACTCATGCCCGTTCTTCTTCTCGCCACACGGCAAGGGCAATTTTCAGAATGACCATGTTACCACCGCCGACAGCCCGACCAACGCGCCACAGCCGATCGAAGCGTCGCGCTGTGACGACAAAATAGGGCTATTGCCGACCAGCGGCAGAGCGATGGTTGTAATATGTTTGCTGTCTTGAGAACGCCCGCCTGATCCATCAATTTTCACGGAAGGAACCCATGAACACCGCCGCCACGCCCATCGAAGCCCCTCTCACCAAAGCCACGGACGGCTTCCCGTCGGACTACTTTCAGAATCGCGAGATGGGGCTGCTTGCTTTCAATCGGCGCGTGATGTGGCAGGCCAGGAACCCCAAGACCCCCCTGCTCGAACGTTTGCGCTTCCTGTGCATCGTCAGCAGCAACCTCGACGAGTTCTTCGAAATCCGGGTTGCCGGCGTCAAGGAGCAACTCAAACTGGGATCGGTCGCGCTCACCACCGACGGCAAGACGGCGCGCGAGGTCTACCGCCTGGTCAGCGACGAAACACACGCTCTGGTCAAGGAACAGTACGCGCTGCTGAACGACGAAATCCTGCCGCTGCTCGCCAGTGAAGGCATTCGCTTCCTCAAACGCGGCGACTGGAGCCCCGCCCAGCGTGAATGGATCAGCGCCTTCTTCTTCCGCGAAGTGATGCCGGTGATCACCCCCATCGGCCTCGACCCCTCGCACCCCTTCCCGCGCGTGCTCAACAAGAGTCTCAACTTTGCCGTCGAACTGGAAGGCCGCGATGCCTTCGGTCGCAGCTCGGGCGCGGCCATCGTGCAGGCGCCACGCGTTCTGCCGCGCGTCATCCGGCTGCCGCGCGAACTCGGCGACAGCGAATACTGCTTCATCTTCCTGTCTTCGATTCTGCATGAGTTCGTCCACGAACTGTTCGCCGGCATGAAGGTGCTCGGCTGCTACCAGTTCCGCGTCACGCGCAACAGCAACCTGTTCGTCGACGAAGAGGCGGTCAAGAATCTGCGCACCAAGATTCAGGGCGAGTTGCCACAGCGGCACTTTGGCGACGCCGTCCGCCTCGAGGTTGCCAACAACTGCTCGGAAGCAATGGCCGAGTTCCTGCTCGGCCACTTCAACCTCACCGAACGCGACCTCTTTCGTGTCGCCGGTCCGGTCAATCTGGTGCGCCTGATGCAGGTCCCCGACTGGGTGATGCGCGACAACCTCAAGTTCCAGCCCTTCAAGCCCGGGACGCCGAAAGCGCTGCAGAAGAGTGGCAACGTCTTCGAGGCCATCCGCGGCGGCGACATCCTGCTGCACCATCCCTACCAGAGCTTCAATCCGGTCATCGAACTGCTCGAACAGTCGGCCGTCGACCCGCAGGTGGTGGCCATCAAGATGACCGTTTACCGTACCGGCACCGACTCGGTGCTGATGCAGTCGCTGATCCGTGCGGCGCAGAACGGCAAGGAAGTGACGGTGGTGGTCGAGCTGATGGCGCGCTTTGACGAGGAAGCGAACATCGGCTGGGCGACCAAGCTCGAAGAGGTGGGCGCGCACGTCATCTACGGCGTTGTCGGCTACAAGACGCACGCCAAGATGCTGATGATCGTCCGCCGCGAGGAAAGCAAGGCCGGCGGCAGCGTCCTGCATCGTTATGTGCACCTGGGGACCGGCAACTACCATCCCAAGACGGCCCGCTTGTATTCCGACTTTGGCTTGCTCACCTGCAACGAAGAGATCGGCGCCGATACCAACGAGGTCTTCAAACAGCTCACCGGCCTCGGCCGCGCACAGACCCTGAAGCACCTCTGGCAGGCCCCTTTCTCGCTGCAGCCCAACGTCGTCGCCGGAATCCGCGCCGAAGCCGAGGCCGCGCGCGCCGGCAAGCGTTCACGCATCATCGCCAAAATGAACTCGCTGCTCGAACCGGAGACCATCGCTGCGCTCTATGAAGCCTCGCAGGCCGGCGTCAAGATCGATCTCATCGTGCGCGGCGTCTGCGGCTTGCGTGCCGGCGTCAAGGGCCTGTCAGAGAACATCAACGTCTGGTCGATCATCGGTCGGCAACTCGAGCATCATCGGGTGTTCTATTTCTTTGCCGATGGTGAAGAAAAAGTCTATCTATCGAGCGCAGACTGGATGGACCGCAATTTCTTCCGCCGCATCGAGCTCGCTTTCCCGATCCTCGACCGCAAGCTGAAGCGCCGCGTGATTGCCGAGGGACTGCAGATCTACCTCACCGACAATACCCTGGCCTGGGAACTCGGACCGGACGGCAGCTATCACCAGCGGCGCGGCTCGCGAACCAGTCCGCACTCCTCGCAAGCCGAGCTGATCGAACTGCTGAAGGACTGACCAGCGGCCGCCAAAGCGATCGTCATCCCCCTCGCCGGCCTGGCGGTTTTCCCCAGGCCGGCGCGAATCGGCGACGATGCCGGGACCCATCAGGCGCGACGCGCACCCACCACGCCTTCGACGCCGTGCAGCAGGCTCAGCGTGCGATTGAGCTGCGGAATGCTGCCAACTTCAGCGGTGAAGCGCATCAGGGCGTTACCCTGCCTGGACTGCGTGTTGACCGCGATGACGTTGAGCTTTTCACGGGCGAGCACGTCGGACACATCGCGCAACAGCCCCTGGCGATCATGCGCGTCGATGACGATATCGACCGCGAAAATGCCCTCCTCGCCACCGCCCCAGGAGGTCTCGATCACGCGCTCGGGGTTCATTGCCCGCATGTTGCTGAAATTGCTGCAATCGGCGCGATGCACCGACACGCCTTTGCCGCGGGTGACGAAACCGACGATGGGATCCGGAGGCACCGGCTTGCAGCAACCGGCAAGCTGCGTCAGCAGCCGACCCATGCCGACGATCAGAATGCCCTTCTCGGCGTCATCGCTCGGACGCGACCGGGACACCGCCAACTCGGCGAGGTCGTCTTCGTCCGGCGGCGCCTCGCCGCCACGCACCGCCACCTGCAATTGGCGCATGTTCAGCTTGGCCCGTGCCACGGCAATGAACAGATCATCGGGGCGAGCAAAGCCAAGCCGGTCGGAGAGCTCGTCGAGACTGATGCTCGACTGCCCCATGCGCTGCAGCTCGCGAGTCACTACCGCCCGCCCCTCGGCGAGCATGTCCTCGAGCGCCAGACTGGCAAACCACTGCCTGACCTTGGCGCGCGAGCGATGGGTGAACACGTAGCCAAGCGAGGCGTTGAGCCAGTCGCGTGACGGGCCACCGTGCTTGGCAAGCACGATTTCGACGCGCTGCCCGGTGGCCAGCTGCGTATTGAGCGGCACCAGCGCACCGTCGACCTTGGCGCCGCGGCAGCGATGGCCGATGTCGGTGTGCACGCGGTAGGCAAAATCCACCGGCGTCGCGCCACGCGGCAGGTCGACGACGCGCCCCTGCGGAGTCAGGATGTAGACCGTCTCGTCGAAGGCCGCCTTCTTGTAGTGCTTGACCCAGTCCGACGAATCGACCGCCTCGTCCCGCCAGGTCAGCAGCTGGCGCAGCCAGGCAATCTTCTCGTCGTAGCGGTCTTCCGGCGTCGCCTTGCTGCCCTCCTTGTACCGCCAGTGCGCGGCAACTCCCAATTCGGCGTGCTTATGCATCTCGGGGGTCCGGATCTGGACCTCGAGCGCGCGTCCGTCCGGGCAATGCACGGCCGTGTGCAACGAACGATAGTCGTTGCCTTTCGGGTGGGCGATGTAGTCGTCGAACTCACTGCCGATCGGTGACCAGATGTGGTGCACGATGCCCAGTGCCGTGTAGCAATCCTTGACGTCCTTGACGATGACGCGCAGGGCGCGCACGTCGTACACCTCGGCGAAGGCGACGTCCTTCTTGCGCATCTTGTTCCAGATGCTGAAGATGTGCTTCGGTCGGCCATAGATCTCGGCATCGCCGACACCGGCCTCGGCCAACTCGCGCTTCAGGCGAGCAACCGCATCGACAATGAACTGCTCGCGCTCGGTTCGTTTCTCGTCCAGGTGCTGAGCAATATCCTTGTAGATCGCCGGATGCATGAACCGGAAGGACAGGTCCTCGAGCTCCCATTTCAGTTCCCAGACGCCGAGCCGGTTGGCCAGCGGCGAATACAGTTCCAGCGTCTCGCACGCCACCGCGGCGCGCAGCGGATCGGGCTCGACCGCATAGTGACGGAGGGTCTGTGTACGCGAGGCCAGGCGCAGCAGGACCACCCGGATGTCCTCGACCATCGCCAGCAGCATCTTGCGCAGGACCTCAACCTGCGCCTTCACTTCCTGCGGCTTCCTGTCGTCGCTCTCCGACGAATGGGCGACGAAACCGCGCGTGATTGGTCGCGCGCGGTTGAGCCGCGAAATGCCATCGACCAGATGCGCCACACTGCGCCCGAACTCCTTCTCGATCAGCGCCAGGCCATGCTCCTGCTGCGCCGGCAGCGCAAAAAGCAGCGCCGCCAGCCGCGAATCGGCGTCCAGCTTGAGCCCGGCAACGATCAGGGCCATCCCCAGGGCGTGCCCCCAGACGGCTTCGCCGCTGCCCAGTCGACGGTCGGCGTAGAGCCGCCGGGCAAACTCCACCGCGCGTCGAATTCGCTCGCCGTCCGCGACCGGCAGACCGTCAAGCAGGGATTGCAGAGAGTGTTCGAAGTCGCTCTGGCTGGCGACCGAGTGGGTAACTGAAACCATAAGCCAATTATAATGGACTCGCCCGCACATCAGGCATAATGCGCCTTTGCCGTCCCCCCCTGCCAGCGATGTTCGCCCGCCTGCAACACCCCTACCTGCTGCTCGCGTTGACCGTCTTGTTCTGGTCCGGAAACATGGTTCTTGGCCGCGCCATCCGCGATCAAGTGCCACCGCTGTCACTCGCCTTCTGGCGCTGGGCGATTGCTCTGGCGCTGGTCCTGCCACTCGCCCTGCCGCATCTGCGCGCGCAGTGGCCACGGCTGCGGAGCGGCTGGAAGCCGGTGCTCGTGCTCGGCCTGCTCGGCGTCGGCACCTACAACACGCTGGCCTACGTGGCCTTGAACCACACCGCGGCGACCAACGCCGTATTGCTCAATTCCTTCATCCCGATCGCCACCATCGCCCTGTCGTGGGCCTTCCTCAAGAAGCACCTGCAGGCGATCGAGTGGCTCGGCGTACTACTCTCCCTGGTCGGCGTAACGATCATCGTCTGCCGCGGCGAAGTGCAGACGCTGGCCCAGCTCAACCTGAACGTCGGCGACCTGTGGATGCTGGCCGCGGTATTCACCTGGGCGCTGTACACCATCGGCCTGCAATGGCGGCCGGCCGGTGTCGACCCGATGTTGCTGCTCGCCGCCTTCATCGTCGTCGGCCTGCTCGCCCTGGCACCGGCGTATGCCTGGGAGATTTCCCAAGGCCAGACGATCCACCTCTCGGCCAGCTCGCTCGCCGGCATCGCCTACACCGGCGTCTTCCCGGGTTTCCTTGGCTACGTCTTCTACAACCGCGCCGTCGGCGAAGTCGGCGCCAGCAAGGCCAGCCTGTTCATTCACCTGATGCCGGTCTTCGGCACCCTCCTGGCGGCCATCTTCCTCGCCGAGATCCCGCACGCCTACCACTACCTCGGCATTGCCCTGATCTTCACCGGCATCTACCTGACCACCGCAGCTCCCGGGAAGGCGAAAGCGTCATGATCGGCAAGCTGATCGGCTGGTTTCGTAAACAGCCGCAGACCGCCGAAATCCCCGACGCCCTGTGGCAGAAAGTGGTGTCGGCGTTGCCTTTTCTCGCCGCGCTCACCGCCGACGAGCAGCGACGGCTGCGCGCACTGGCCCAGGAATTCCTCGCCGAGAAGGAGTTCACCGTCGCCGGCGGCCTGCAACTGAGCGACGAAATCGGCGTCTCGATTGCCGCCCAGGGCTGTCTGCCGATTCTCGAACTGGGCCTCGACTACTACCGCGGCTGGGTCGGCATCGTCGTTTACCCCGACGAGTTCGTCATCCCGCGCAGCGTCGAGGACGAGTTCGGCGTCGTCCATGAATACCAGGAACTGGCCTCGGGCGAAGCCTGGGCGGGTGGGCCACTGCTGATTTCCTGGCGCGACGCGCAAATGGCCGGCGCCGGCTACAACGTCGTCATCCATGAGTTCGCGCACAAGCTGGACATGCTCAACGGCGAGGCCAACGGTGTGCCGGCCCTGCCGCCGGAGATCTCGCGCGCCGCCTGGCAGCAGAGTCTGCGCAGCAGTTACGAAGACTTCTGCGCGCTGGTCGACGAAGCGGAAGCCAGCGCTCAGGACACCTTCTTCGACCCCTACGCGGCAGAGAATCCGAGCGAGTTCTTCGCCGTCATGAGCGAGGCCTTCTTCGAGATGCCGGAAGCGCTGCGCGCGCGCTATCCATCCTTCTACGAACAACTCGCGGCCTTCTACCGACAGGACCCGGCGACGCGCAGGCATCCGGCGAGCGGCCTGCAGTAAGCTTGCGGCGCGATGCGCAAGCATTCCGGACAGGAAGGCTCAGTCGGCTTGGACATGGAAGCATCGAATCCGCAATGAACAGGCGTGCGTTTCTTGGCGCTGCCGCCCTGGGTCTCGCTGCCGGGACAGCGTG
Source organism: Candidatus Accumulibacter adiacens (assembly GCA_000987445.1). Classification (GTDB taxonomy): domain Bacteria; phylum Pseudomonadota; class Gammaproteobacteria; order Burkholderiales; family Rhodocyclaceae; genus Accumulibacter; species Accumulibacter adiacens. Next base: position 12,396 of record LBIU01000046.1, read on the forward strand.
GTGGGGACGCGACTGGCTGCCGCTGCGCGGCCTGAGCAACGCCTGCCTGGCACCGACTCTGCCCGCCCGACTCGCCGAGCATCCTGTGGTCAGAGACGCTCTGCTGGGTCTCGATCCAGCCAAGCTCTGGGATTGCCACGTACATCTGCTCGGCACCGGCGACTCGGGTCCGGCAAGCGTATGGGTAAATCCAGCGCTCGACAGCCCCTGGCACCCTGCCCAGTTCCTGCAAAAAAGGCTGTACACCAACGCTGCCTGCGTCGCTGACACGGTCGGCGGCGACGCCGCCTTCCTCGAACGTCTGGCCAGCTTGATCGACCCGGCAAGCGGGATGCGCCTGATGCTGCTCGCCTTCGATTACAACCACGACCTGGATGGTCGGCGGCGCCCGGATTTGAGCACTTTCTTCGTCGCCAATGAGTACGCCCGGTCGGTGGCCGCCAGGCGCGCCAGTTGGGAATGGATCTGCTCGGTTCATCCCTACCGTGAAGATGCGCTCGAAGCGCTGGAATGGGCAGCCGCACACGGTGCGCGAGCGGTGAAATGGCTGCCGCCGGCCATGGGAATGGATCCCGCCTCGCCGCGCTGCGACCGCTTCTACCAGACCTTGCAACGGCTGAACCTGCCGCTACTGACCCACGGCGGTCATGAGTTGGCAGCGGAGGGCGGCGGGCATCAGGACTACGGCGATCCACGACGACTGCGCCGTCCGCTGGAACAGGGCGTGCGCGTGATCGTCGCCCATTGTGCGTCGCTGGGGGCCAGCACGGAATTCGCCGATGGCGGCGGAACACCCCGAGGCCGGCGCAACTTCCACGCTTTCCTGGCCATGATGCGCGAGCCGGCCCACGAGAAACTGCTGTTTGGCGACCTGTCCGCAGTCACCCAGATCAACCGTGCCCCCGAGGCGCTACAGGCGCTGCTGCTTGCGGACGATCTGCACCACCGGCTGCTGAACGGCTCCGACTACCCCTTGACCGGCATTGTGCCCCTGTTCTCCCTGCGGCAGCTGCAGCGACTCGGTCTGCTTGATCCGCAGACGGCCGAGGTCGTCGCGGAGATCCAGCAACATAACCCCCTGCTCTTCGATCTGGTGCTGAAACGCAATCTGCTCTGGAAGGGGCATCGCTTCCCCCGGCAGGTCTTCGAGACGGCGGATTTTTTTCTGCCCAATGGCCAGCACGGGCAGAGACAGCGCTTATGATGAATGTCCCGACCGCCGCCGGCCTGCGCGTTTCATGGCCGCGATAGCCCACGTCGAATGGCTGGCTGAGTCGCACGGATTGCGGCTTGATCATTGGAGGAGCAAGGAATGAACGGACTTTTCGCGCTGACCGCCGTCGCGATTACCCTGGCCCTTGGCCCGCGGCAAGGAGCGCAGGCCGCCGATGCTGCGTCAACCTGGCCATTCAGCGTCCCGGCCGCATCCACGATTCCTGCCGGCCCGCTGGGCGAGGCGATCAAGCTTGGGCAGAAGGTGGTGAGCGACACCCAGAACCATGCCCAGGCCTACGTGGGCAACGGGCTGAATTGCTCGTCCTGCCATCTCAACGGCGGAACGGTCGCCGGCGCGGCGCCCTTCGTCGGCCTGTGGGGCGTGTTTCCCGAGTACCGCTCACGCAGCGCCAGCGTGAACGCCCTGCAGGCGCGGATCAACGATTGCTTCGAACGCTCGATGAACGGCAAGGCCCTGCCCGAGGAAAGCCCGGAAATGATCGGCGTGCTGTCCTATGTGTGGTGGCTATCGCAAGGCGTCCCTACCGGGACGGAGAGCGCCGGGCGCGGCTTCAAGAAAATCGTCGCGCCGGCCACGCCCGACAAGGCCAGAGGCAAGGACATCTACGCACAGAAATGCGCCGCCTGCCACGGGGTTGACGGCGCCGGCCTCGACAAGCCCGATGGCAGCTATATGTTCCCCCCACTGTGGGGGCCCAAGGCGTTCAACATCGGCGCCGGCATGGCGCGACTGAACACGGCGGCGGCGTTTGTGAAAGCCAATATGCCGCTCGCTCAGGGCGGCACGCTTTCCGATCAGGAAGCCTACGACGTCGCCGCCTTCTTCACCACGCAACCGCGACCCGACTTTGCCGGCAAGGAAAACGACTGGCGCAAAGGGGGCAAACCGAAGGATGCGCGCTACTGACGCCCCGCGCTGGCCGGAAACAGGCGCTCCGACCAGCGCAGCCAAGGGCGCCGCTACCGTGATTCGAGCAGTTTGACGAGGGCGTACAGGACGCGATTGGCCGGCGTCGCGACGCCCAGTGCCTCGGCTTTGCGCAGCACGTAGCCGTTGAGGTAATCAATCTCGCTCGGCTTGTGGCGCGCCAGATCCTGCGCCGTTGACGAGAGCTGGGTGGGCATGCTGCGCGCGATCTGCTGTACGGCCTGCCAGCTGTCACCGGCGACGCTGACCCCGGCCGCCTGGGCAACCGCGAGGCACTCGTGCACGACATCGCGCAGCACGCCCTCGACGCTTTCCCCTTGCACCAGACGACCATAGGGGAGTTGGGTGATCGCGGAAAGGGCGTTGTAGGCGCAGTTGAGGATCAACTTGGCCCAGAGGGCGCCGGCCACGTTGTCGGAAAGGGTGACCGGCACCGCGGCGTCGGCAAACAGCTTGAGCAGCTGGTCGCTGAATGACGACGGCCCGATCACCAGTTCTCCTCGGCCATTATGCTTGACCAGGCCAGGGCCGGCCATTTCGGTAGCCACGTAAACGACCGCCGGGGCGACTTCCCGGTGCAGCGCCGCCTGCAGGCGCTCGGCATTGTCGACGCCGTTCTGCAGACTGAGCACGAAAGCGTCGGCATCGAGGTGCGGGGCCATTTGCGCGGCGGCACGCTCCGTATCCGGCGACTTGACGCAGCAGAGCACCAGCCGCGCGCCGCGTACGGCACTGGCGTCGGTGCTGGCCTCCACCGGCACCTGCGCCTGGAAGGACTGCGTATCCATGGACAGGCCATCGCCAGACAGCGCCGCCACATGCTGCGCTCTGCCGATCAAGAGCACGGCATGTCCCGCACGCGCCAGCATGCCGCCGTAGTAACAGCCGACGGCGCCGGCGCCCATCACTGCAATTTTCATGTTGCTCCTTGAAGCAGAGGCATCGCTGCCGGGGTTTTCCTGCCGCTCGTCGGCGAGCCAGTCTACACGCGGCCAGGCGCTCGACGAATTGACCGCACGGCACAAAGCGACGACTCGCGGCGATCACTCGCTCGAGTGCGGCGCTGCTGGCGTCGACTACCGGCGACGGCTGAGCTCTGGCGAGTCGCTCGTGCGACCGCCCATCGACATCGTAGCGGAAGAACTGGCCGCCCGTGAAGGGGAAGAGGCGCTCGCCCGGCAGCACGCGGATAGCCCGTGCGCGCACCCTTGCGCTCGGCTTCGGCAAGTCGTTATCATGGCCGCACGCTCAGCGCGGTCGCTGTTCTCCCCATGACTAATCCCCCATTCCGTCGCCTCAATGGCGGCGCACAGCGTTCGGCGCGGCTGGCGGAGAAGCGCTGGCCGCGCCGCGCAAGCCTCTAAGCCCCTAAACCGCTCTCCCCCTCCAGGAGTGACCCATGAAAGCTTCCCTTAGCCTAATCGCCTGTTTGCTCTGCCCTACTCTTGCCCTCGCGGCAGAGACGACCGTGACGCTCAACCTGGCCAGCAGCCAGGGCGTCGGCTCTGCCGTCGGAACGGTGCGCCTCGTCGAAACGCCGTACGGCCTGGCTTTCTATCCTCAGCTCAAGGGCTTGCCGCCTGGTCTGCATGGCTTCCACGTACACGAAAAGCCGGCGTGCACCCCCGCTGACAAGGA
>LBIU01000434.1 GCA_000987445.1 Candidatus Accumulibacter adiacens
CCAGGTCAGCAGCAGTTGCAGGTCGTCGGGATTCACTTGCCGATCACCTCATGGACTCTTCAGGTCGTCAAACCATCGACTCGGCGACGCGCAGGCGCAGCCATTCGTCGCCCGCGCTGCCGCTGGCGCCGATAGCCGTCAGGATTGCCGTCAACAGTTGCCAGGCCCGTCCCACGGAAGCGATGTCGACCCGCTCGCCCGGTGCGTGTGCGCCGCGGATGGTCGGCCCGAAGGAAACCACGTCCAGACCCGGGTAGCGGGCGGCGATGAGGCCGCACTCGAGGCCGGCATGAATCACCTGCACCGTCGATTCGGCGCCGAACTGCCGCCGGTACACCGACTGGCAGAGCGCCAGCAGCGGCGACGCCGGATTCGGCGTCCAGCCCGGATAGTGGCCGGCCTTCTCGGCGGCGGTCCCCGACAGGGCAAAGAGGGCGACGATCTCGTCGGCGAGGGCGGCGCTGCCGCTCTCGATCAGCGAGCGGACCATGAAGTTGCAGCTGCCGCCGCTCGCCGTGAGGCCGACCATGCCGAGGTTGTTCGAGGTCTCGACCACGCCGGCGACGCTCAGGCTGCGGCGGCGCACGCCGTGCGGCGCGGCAGAGAGGGAGGCCAGCCAGACGAATTGATCGTCCGACGACATCACTTCCGCAACCGCGGCAGCTGCGAGATCGATTTCCAGCGCCTCGTCGACGCCCTGCAACTCCTGGCGCAGCAGCGACTGCCAGGCCACCAGGCTGGCCGCCAGAGCGTCCGCATCCGCCGAAGGTACCGCCAGCGTCGCCGACGCTTCCCTGGGTAGCGCATTACGGGCCGAACCCCCGTTCAGTTCCGCGAGACGCATCGGAAAACGGCTTCCCAGATCCCGCAGCACGCGCACCAGCAGCTTGATCGCGTTGCCGCGCTCCGCGTCGATATCGATGCCGGAATGCCCACCGCGCAAGCCGCGCAGATCGACGCGCAAGCCCGTATGGCCGGCCGGCAGCCCTTCTGCCCTGCCCTCGCGGCGCACGTTGACGTCCAGCCCGCCCGCGCAGCCCAGGTAGAACTCGCCCCACTCCTCGGTATCCAGGTTGAGGAGCAATCGACCCTGCAGCAAGCCGGGCTGCAGGCCATGCGCCCCGCCCATGCCGGCTTCCTCGTCGACAGTCAGCAGCGCTTCGAGCGGGCCATGCCGCAGCGTGTCATCCTCGAACACGGCCAGGATCAGGGCCACGCCGATGCCGTTGTCGGCGCCCAGCGTCGTGTCTTCGGCCAGCAGCCAGCCATCCCGGCACAGCGGTCGAATCGGATCGCGCGAGAAGTCGTGCGCGGTGCCTGCGTTCTTCTGGCAGACCATGTCCAGATGCGCCTGCAGAACGACCCCCGGTGCCTTTTCCATGCCACGGCTGGCCGCCTTGCGAAGCAGGAGATTGCCGGCCGAATCGACGCTCGCCGACAGTCCCCTGGCCAGCGCCCAACGCTGAATCTCGTCGCGCAGCCTCCCTTCCGCCTTGGACTGCCGGGGAATACGGCAGAGCATGGCAAAATGCGCCCATACGGCTGCCGGCTCGAGGGCGGCGAAAACGGGGTCGATACTGGCTGGCAAGGTGTTGTCCATGTCATTTCTCAGGCGGGCTGGCGATCGGCAATGCGAGGCCTGCAGGATACGCGCTACGGGCCTGCGCTTCCAGAATCCTGACTCCCGACTCCCGACTCCCGGCGCCTGACTCATGACTTCCGATGCACGGCCGCATCCACCGGGAAGCGGGCAGAAGCACGACGCGGCCCGGGCAAAGCCGTAGAATTGCCGGGCAGCGACGCCCACAGGAGCCAGGCTTGAAGCACAGCACGCCATCTCGAGATCGACCCACGCCGGCCACGGTAATCCTGGTGCACGGACTGTGGACGCCGGCCCTCGTGTTCGGCCTGCACAGTCATTGGCTGAAGCGCCGCGGTTACCGTACACGGCGTTTCGGCTACCCCAGCGTGCGTGCTACGCTGTCGCAGAATGTGCAGGCGCTCAAGCGCTTTATCGCAGCGACCAGCGCCAGCGAGATTCATCTCGTCGGCCACAGCATGGGCGGCCTGATCATCCTCGACCTCCTGGCCCATGCACCCGATCCGCGCCTGCGCCGGGCCGTCCTTCTCGGCACGCCCAGCCTCGACAGTCACTGCGCGCGGCGGCTGGCCAGGGTCGCCGGCATGCCAACGCTGCTTGGCCGCTCGATCATGGAATGGTTGTCACGACCGACGGCGTCACGGGTCTTGCCGCCGTCGGCGGTGCCGGTCGGCATACTTGCCGGCACCCGCAGCGTCGGCCTCGGACGCATCGTGCCCGACCTGCCACAGCCCAACGATGGCGTCGTCAGCGTGGCGGAAACGCGCCTGCCCGGTGCGGCCGACTTCATCGCCCTGCCGGTCGCGCATTCGGAAATGCTCGCCTCACGCGCTTGCGCGGCAGAGATCGTTTCTTTTCTGGAGACGGGTCGCTTTCGACATGATCCACAGGCTACGTAGAAACTCGCTCCTGCTGCCACTGCTGGCAGCCCTGCTGGTCGGCTGCGGCAACGCCGGCTACTACGCGCAGGCGGTCGGCGGGCACCTGGCCGTGCTGCGCGCCGCCACGCCGATCGACGAGCTGTTGCGCGACCCGGCCAGCAATGCGAATGCGCCGCTGCAAGCGAAACTGCACGCGGCGCAGGAGATACGCGACTTCGCCAGCCGCGAACTGGCTCTGCCCGAAAACGGCAGCTATCGCAGCTACGCCGACCTCGGTCGCCCCTACGTGGTATGGAACGTCTTCGCCGCGCCCGAGCTGTCGCTGCAGGCCAGGAAGTGGTGCCTGCTGATGGTCGGCTGTGTCAGCTACCGCGGCTACTACGCGCAGCAGGCTGCAGAAGCCTTTGCCGCCGAGCTGCGCCAGCAGGGTTACGACACCTATGTCGCCGGCGTCCCCGCCTACTCCACACTCGGCTATTTCGACGACCCGCTGCTCAACACTTTCCTGCGCTTCGGCACGCCGGAAGTGGCACGTATCGTCTTTCACGAACTGGCCCACCAGCAGCTCTTCGTGAAGGACGACTCGCTGTTCAACGAATCCTTCGCCAGCGCAGTGGAAAACGAAGGCATGCGCCGCTGGCTGGCGGCCAACGCGGCAGCCGAGCAGCGCGCCGTTTTCGAGACCCAGCGGGCACGCAAGGCGGCCTTCGCCGCACTGATGCAGAGGTATCGCGAAAAGTTTCGCGCGCTCTATGACGCTGACGACCGTCGCCCGGTCGACGAGCAACGCGCGGCCAAGGCGGCGCTGTTCGCGGCCCTGCGGCGCGACTACGCCGAACTGAAGACCAGCTGGGGCGGCTACGCCGGTTATGACCCGTTTTTTGCCAGCGATCTGAACAACGCCAAACTGGCATCGCTCGCGCTCTACAACGAGCTGGTGCCGGCATTCGAGGTCCTGCTCGCACAGCAGAACCACGACCTGCCGCAGTTCTACCGACGCGTCGCCAAGCTCGCGGCGCTCGACAAGGCAGCGCGGCGTGAGCTGCTGTTGCAGCTTCTGCCTGCAGCGGATGACAGCCCGCAAGTCCAGGACAGCGTCACGGTCAGCGCGGCGGAGATCCGCTGAGGCCTTCCGCTAGCCGAGGCAGCCGCAGGCCTCGCTTTCACCACCGACGCGGCCCTCGGATCAGGACTTCAGCCGATACCCGGTCTTGAAAATCCACGCCACGACCGCCAGAAACACTGCCAGAAACAATAGCGTCATGGCCAGGCTGATGCCGACACCCACGTCGGCGGCGTCGTAGAAACTCCAGCGGAAGCCGCTGACCAGATAGACCACCGGGTTGAACAGGGTGATCGTCTGCCAGACCGGCGGCAGCATGTTGATCGAGTAGAAGCTGCCACCGAGGAAAGTCAGCGGGGTGATGATCAGCAGCGGCACGAGCTGCAATTTCTCGAAATTGTCGGCCCAGATGCCGATGATGAAACCGAAGAGGCTGAAGGTCACCGCCGTCAGCACCAGGAAGAGCAGCATCCAGACCGGATGCGCGACCTGCAGCGGAACGAACAGCCCCGCCGTCGCCAGAATGATCAGGCCGAGGATGATCGACTTGCTCGCCGCGGCGCCGACATAGGCGGCTGCGATTTCGATATACGAGACCGGTGCCGACAGCAGCTCGTAGATCGTGCCGGTGAATTTCGGGAAGTAGATGCCGAACGAAGCGTTGGCCACGCTCTGCGTCAGCAGCGACAACATGATCAGCCCGGGGACGATGAAAGCGCCATAGCTGATGCCTTCGATCTCGTCGATGCGCGAGCCGATCGCCGCGCCGAAGACGACAAAATACAGGGAGGTCGAAATCACCGGCGAGATGACGCTCTGCAGCAGCGTGCGGCGAGTGCGCGCCATCTCGAAGAGGTAAATCGCGCGCATGGCGTGCCAGTTCATTTCGCTTCCTTCATCAGGCTGACGAAGATGTCTTCGAGCGAGCTTTGCGTCGTGTGCAGGTCCTTGAACACGATGCCCGCGTCGTTGAGATCCTCGAGTAGCGCGACAATGCCGGTTCGCTCGCCTTGCGCGTCGAAGGTGTAGATCAGCTCGTTGCCATCGCTGGCCAGTTCCAGCTGGTAGGCAGCAAGCGCGGGCGGAAGCAGCGGCAGGGGGGTCTGCAGCTGCAGCGTCATCTGTTTCTTGCCCAACTTGCGCATCAGCTCGGCCTTGTCGTCGACGAGAATGAGCTCGCCCTTGCTGATCACCCCGATGCGGTCGGCCATCTCTTCGGCCTCGTCGATGTAATGGGTGGTCAGGATGATGGTCACCCCGCTGGCCTGCAGCGAGCGTACCAGTTGCCACATGTCGCGTCGCAGATTGACATCCACCCCCGCCGTCGGCTCGTCGAGGAAGAGGATCTCCGGCTCGTGCGACAGCGCCTTGGCGATCAGCAGGCGACGCTTCATGCCGCCCGAGAGGGTGATGATCTTGTTGTCTTTCTTTTCCCACAGCGACAGATCGCGCAGCACCTTTTCGATGTGGGCAGGATTCGCCGGCTTGCCGAACAGCCCACGGCTGAACGACACCGTCGCCCACACCGACTCGAAGGCATCGGTGGTCAATTCCTGCGGCACCAGGCCAATCATCGCGCGGGCGGCACGATAGTCGGCGACGATGTCGTGGCCATCCACGCGAACGCTTCCCTCGCTGGCCTTGACGATGCCGCAGATGATGCTGATCAGCGTCGTTTTTCCCGCGCCATTGGGGCCCAGCAAGGCGAATATTTCGCCGCGACGGATATCCAGATTGATGCGCTTGAGCGCTTGGAAGCGCGAATCGTAGGTCTTGGAAAGTTCGGATACGGAGAGGATTGTCTGCATCGATGGGAACATAACAGATAGCGGCGATTCATCCAAAAACGCGCCCGTACTTGCCTCAGGCTCGCCAGAGTTGCATCAGCCGGTGCACCAACCACGAACCGCCAAGCGTGCCGACCAGCAGGATCAACGCCACGCGCAGGTCATTGAGCGCTGCCGGCGCCAGCAGCAGCAGGATCCCCAACCCCAGCATCATGCTCCCGGAGACAAGCTTGAGAAACCGCCCTTCGCTCTCCGACAACTTGCGGGAGCCGAGAGAGTAGGTGAAAAGCAGGGTGATGATCAGCAGCGGAATGACATAGACCACATTGTAGAGCAGCAGATAGGCGTAATGCTGCCAGGGTGCCAGGTCCGACAGCGTCAGCAGCCGCGTATAGACCATCGGAAAGCCGGCGGTACACAGCAGCTCATACGAATTCGCCGCCACCGCCAGGGCCACGGTACCCAGCGTCAGCGCCGGCAGGCTGTCGGCGCGCAGCAAGCCGCGCATGCGCTGGTAGAGACCGGGTTTCGCCGCGTCGGGGATGCCCAGCGAAATCCCTTTCTTGAACCAGAAATAATCCTTGATGTTGATCAGCGCGATGAGTATCGCCAGTGCCCCGGCAGCGGTGGTGACCAGCGCGATCTCGCCCAGCCAGCGGAACGCATTGAGCCAGGTGGCCATGAAGACGAAATAGATCAGCCCGGAGAAAAACAGGAAGACGCCGCCAATGAACAGCATGCGCGCGCGGCTGCCGGCATGGATGAGCAGCGACAGCAGGAACAAGAGGACGAAGAAGGCACAGGGATTGAAAGCATCGAGCCCGGCGATGACCAGGGTGAACACCGGCAGCGACCACTGCTCGGACGTCATCTTGCCGAGAAGCGGCAAATCGACGCCGGGCGCCGGCACGATTGCCTCGGTAGGCGCTTCGCGAAGCGCCATGCCGGCTTCGCGACACGCCTGCAGCGCTTCCACGAGCGCCCTCCCGGCCCCTTCCGGGCGGTCGAAACCGATTTCCATACGTCCGCAGAACAGGAAAGCCGGGACACTGCTCGCCTCCTGCCCCAGCGACTCGGCCATCGCGACATAGGCCTTGACGGCCTCCCGATCACCACTGATGTCGCGGCTGTGCAAGCGCAGCCAGGGATAGCGCGCAGGCAGCGCCTCGACGAACGGCCTGGCCGCCTGGCAATGCGGACAGCCTTGCGTCCAGAAGAAATAGAGGTGGACCTGCCGCTCGCCGGCCACGTCGTGGTCGATCCACACTGGCATGGCAGCCGCGGCCGCTGAAGAAGCGACGGCCGACAGGGCGATCAGCCAGAGGCGCAGCCACCCCCAGGCCAGACGGCCTAGTCGCGTGCTCATCACCTACCCCGCCGATAGCGATAGTCCCTCCCCGGCCTGAACGCCGACTTCCGCCGGAAAGGCGATTCGGGAGGGATGGTTGCAAGCTGCGCCATGATCGATACCGTTCGCGCATTCACCGCTGCACAGGCGCTACAGGGAGGAGCACCTGTCGAATACTGCGGCCCGTCGGTCGTCACTCGGCTCCGTTAACACGGCGCAGCCTTTCGTCGTCCCTGATAACCGGAGGGTTCCAAGTCTCCACAAACCCCTAGTCTGGAACGGGCCTCTTTACGCCGGACTTCCTGATCGCATCTGCAAAACAACTCTGGCTGTAGAGCGCCAGAAAGCCTTCCTTCTGTCTCTCTATGCCTTGACCCACGGAAACCCCAAGGTTTCCGCCATAAAATCCAATGATGAAATAGGTATCCTCTCGCGCTTTCTCGAAAGCAGCTAGTGCCAGCTTGTTACAGTTCTCACCCATTTTCTCGAGCTTCTTCTCCTCAACCGCCACTGACACGGAAGAAAAGAGTATCAACCCGCAGAAAAACAACTTGCTGAAACTTCTCATATCATCCCTTCTGGAAAACAGCAGTGAT
>LBIU01000435.1 GCA_000987445.1 Candidatus Accumulibacter adiacens
GCCTCCGGAGAACTCGCCAAATAGCGCGCCCAGCCGATCTTCTCGGCGTAGTCGTCGGGATCGGCCTTGCGGATGTCTTCCAGGGTCATCTCCATGCAGTTCTTCTTGCACGTCAGCTGCTCGTCGAAGATCACGCGGGTGCGGAAGAAGCTGCCCCACTTGAACTCGGCGAAGATGGCGTTGTTCGGGTCCTTGACGTAGCCGTAGGCTTCGCGCACCAGCCAGGACAGGCTTCGGTAGAGGTCGTTGTCGAGGTCCTTGACGTGCTGTTTGAGCGTGTTGGGATTGTTCGGACCGGCCCCCATGGCGTCGAAAGGGTACACCCAGTTATTGGCAGCCATCGTTTTCCAGAAGTGTTTTCCTGCGATGGAATTCCAGTTGCGCGTGACCATGGCCGGGATCGCCATGTCGCCCTTGGCGCGCCACAGCGAGATGCTCAGATGGTGGTGGTCGATCAGGTAGTACTGACCCTCGTTGCCGATGATCACCGGGACCGCGCGTGGCAGCAGATAGTCTTCCAGCGCGCTGTCGCTCTTTTCCTTGATCTTCGCCACCTTGACGTTCACCTCGTCCATGCCGACGGCGTTCTGGGTGGGCTTGAGCTCGCTGAGCTTGAGACGCCCGAGCGTCCCTTGCGGGCTGTGTGCGTCGATTTTCGGGAGAAAACCGCATACCTCGTCATCTTTCTTGGCCATTGTCGATCGCTCCTGGTGTGGTGGACTGCGTGGATCGTTCCCGTGGGCGGCGTGTCTGCTCGCTTGGCGCTGTGCCCGGAGCTGAGAGTGAGAGTGATTGGGCAACTCTCGGCGCAGGGTTGGGCACTCCGGCGATGTTATGCCGATAGAGACTGGCGATTCAACCCTGAAACGAATAGCGGTTTCGACGATAATCCGTGGCCTGAGGCTTGCGCTTCTCGCGCAGGCCTAATACGTGGCTCTCTACAGCGAAGGGATGCAACCAATGACAAACGCGACGGTTCCGCAGCGGCCGACCCGGGAAGAAATTGCGCAGCTGCCGCCTTTTGCCGGCCTGACCCTTGATGGCATTCATCTGTTGAAGACGCCGGCGCAGTTCGCGGCGGCGCGAGGCGCGATCCAGCGTGCCGGTTTCGTTGGCTTCGATACCGAGAGCAAACCGACCTTTGCCAAGGGTGAGCTGGCCAGCGGGCCGCATGTCGTCCAGTTTGCGCTGCGTGAGCAGGCCTTCGTTGTCCGCGTCGACGGCGAAGCGGCGTGCGCATTCATCAAGAGCGTCGTCGAATCCGAGGCGGTGGTGAAGATCGGCTTCGGGCTCAAGTCGGATCGCGCGGTGCTGCTCGGCAAGCTTGGCGCCCGCATTCGGGCGATGGTCGATCTGGCGGATGCCTTGCGCAGGAAGGGTATTCGCCAGACGCTTGGCGCAAAAGCCGCGGTGGCGATGGTTCTCGGACAGCGCCTGCAGAAATCGCGCGCGGTGACGACGTCCAACTGGGCGCGGCAGACACTGCTGCCGAAGCAGTTGCTCTACGCGGCGAATGACGCCTACGCCGCTCTGGCGGTGTTCTACGCTCTGGATCTCCACCTCGCGCCGCCCCTCGCGGCTGAAGTTTTCGAGCCTGCCGAATCTGCCGAGTCAGTTTCGCCGCCTGATTGATACGCGGTGCGCCGTGCCATCACTCGGCGTGGTACTGGCTGGCGTTCTTGCCTTTGAACGGTGCATAGAAAGTCTTGATGGCGGCGATGTCGGCATCGACGTCGCCGGTCGGTACGAAGATTTCTCCGAGGCCACTGATCTTCCGCTCGTAGTCCATGTAGGCCAGGACGATCGGTACCCGGGCAGTGACGGCGATGTGGTAGAAGCCGGTCTTCCATTCCCGCGTCTTGCTGCGTGTCCCTTCGGGCGGGACGATCAGCTGCACCGGACCGTCGGCGGCGGTGATCGCCGCCGCCGACGCGGCGACCAGATTGTTGGCCGTCTCGCGTGCGACGGGGATGCCGCCGAGCCACCTCATCAGACCGCGAAA
>LBIU01000436.1 GCA_000987445.1 Candidatus Accumulibacter adiacens
CGACCGCAAGTTCTTCGACCATCTACAACGCAAGGTTTCGCCCGCCCGCTGAAAGCGGAAACAGCGCCGCTCGCAGGCGGCACGCCGGGAGCATTGGCGGTGAACCGAGCGCGAAGGAGTCGCCATGAGATCGAGTCAGGCCATGGATAGCGCCCTGGGCGACGCACTGCGGGCGCTGATCGCCAGCGACGCTGACAGCGAGAGCAAACTGCCGCCGGGTGTCGGCATCGACGCCGCCACGCCGATTGGCGGCGGTTCGATCTCGCGCACGCTGCTCGTCGAGAGCGGCAGACGGCGCTGCTTCGTCAAGTTGAATGACCCCGGCCTGCTCGACATGTTCGTCGCCGAGGCGGACGGCCTGCAGGCGCTGGCGGCCTGCCCGGCCCTGCGCGTACCGCGCGTCGTCGGCCACGGCCGTGCCGGCGGGCAGGCCTACCTGGTGCTCGAACACCTGCGCCTGCAGCGCCTGCGCGACGACGAGCAGGTGGCCGCGGCGGGCCGCTCGCTTGCCGAACTGCACCGAATCAGTGGCCCGCAGTACGGCTGGCACCGCAACAACTTCATCGGCAGTACGCCACAACTCAATGCCGGGCAGGCTGGCTGGCCGGCCTTCTTTGCCACGCAGCGCTTGCAACCACAGCTCGCACTCGCCGCGGCTGGCGGCTACCGAGGCAGACTGATCGCCCAAGGTGAGCGGCTGGTGGAGAATCTGGCCGACCTCTTCGCCGATCATCGGCCACGCCCCAGCCTGCTGCATGGCGACCTGTGGTCCGGCAACGCGGCCATCGACGAAATGGGCACCCTGGCGCTGTTCGACCCGGCAGTCCATTTCGGCGACCGCGAATGCGATCTGGCCATGAGCGAGCTATTCGGCGGCTTTCCGGAGGGCTTCTACGCCGCCTACCGAGAGGCCTGGCCAGTGCCCAGCGGCTACGCACAGCGGCGAACGCTGTACCAGCTCTACCACGTGCTCAACCACCTGCATCTGTTCGGCAGCGGCTACCTGCGGCAAGCGGAAGCGATGATCGCCTCGCTGCTGGCGGAAATCGGCCATTGATCGCCTGGCAAACGGCGCGAATCACCGTCATACTCTACACACCGCTGGCGACTGGCTGCGGATGGGACCTTCGTGAATCGCAGGCGCGACTTTCACGGTAAGCTTTCCTGCGCTGCGCAAGCAAGGAGTGAAAGATGCCGCAAGTTCTGCCACCGCTAATCGCCGCCCTGCTCGAAACCGACCGCTACCCAGACCCGGCGACCTGCGTCGAACTCGTTGAAACGCACGCCTCATGGCTGCTGCT
>LBIU01000437.1 GCA_000987445.1 Candidatus Accumulibacter adiacens
TCGTCGGTGTGCAGGCTGCCCTTCATCAGCGCTTCGGCGTCGCCGCTGCGAATCAGGGTCACCGCCATCGCCGCCGATTCGTGGCTGTGCTTGCAGTTCACGATGCGGTAGTCCTTGAGATCCAGGCCATTTTCCTCGGCGACGGCGCGAATGCGCTGCTCCGGGCCGATCAGGATCGGTTCGATGAGCCTGGCTTCGGCGGCGAGCAGTGCGCCCTTGAGCGATTCGCGGTCGCAGGGATGCACCACCGCCATGTCGATCGGTTCGAGACCCTCGGCGCGCGACACCAGCACCTGCAGGCGTGCGTACTTGTCGGAAACGGTGATTTCCGGCATCGCCTTGCGCTTGGTGATGATCTTTTCGCGCGGCGCCAGGACCTCGGCGCTGCCCGAGACGACCAGCAGGTGGTCCTGGTTGTGGCAGACGCAGTCGAGCAGGATGTGCCGGTTGCGGGCAAATTTCTGGCCGACGGTGACGGTCACCGTGATCGTGTCGCCGATCGCCACCGGGCGTGCGAAATGCAGCGAGGAATCGACCATCACCGTCCCCGGGCCGGGGAACTGCGTGCCGAGCATGGTGGATAGCAGCGAGGCGCACCACATGCCGTGGGCGATGAAATCCTGAAAGACGCCGCTGTGGCTGAAATCGGCGTTGGCCAGCGCCGGATTCATGTCGCCCGACATCACCGCGAAGAGCTTGACGTCTTCAGGGCGCAGCGTGCGTACCAGTGACGAACTGTCACCGACGTTGATTTCGTCGTAGGTCCGACTCTCGAGAAATTCCAGGGGGGTTTCGACATGCATGGTGGTGCTCCCAAGGGGACTGATCAGACCCCATTATGCTGCAACGCAGCACGAAAATGTAGGGCGATTTCTGGAACATGGCGGCGCGCCAGTCGAGTGGATCTTCGCCGGATGGCGGTGCTGCTTGTTGACCTGCATCAGCACCCGTTGCGCTCGGAGGCTCTAGGCTTGAGCAGGAAATCGACAGGGGCGGTGTCGTACTGGAGACGGCGATGAGCAAGGAATGCTTCGAAACGGAACGACTCGAGGAGCTGCTACGGCCGCTCGTCGACCGCCACCATGCTGATCCGCTGCAGCTGGTGCAGATCCTGCGCGAGGCGCAGGAGCTCGTTGGCTACCTGCCGCCGGCCCTGCTGACCGCCACCGCCAGGGCGCTCAGGCTGCCGCGGGCGCAGGTCGAAGGCGTCGCCGGCTTCTACTCCTTCTTTCATTTGACGCCGCCGGGCCGCTACCGGGTGTTGTTTTCCGACAACATCACCGACCGCATGCTGGGCAGCGGCGAGTTGCTCGATCGTCTGTGCAACCGGCTGTGGATCGAGCGCGGCAAGGTCTCCGAGGACGGTCTGGTCAGCGTCGATACCACGTCGTGTACCGGCATGTGCGACCAGGGGCCGGCGTTGCTGGTCAATGGCCAGGCGCTGACCCGCCTCTCGGGCGAGCGCATCGACCGCATCAGCGAGCTGATCCGCGCGCAGGCGCCGCTGGCCGACTGGCCGGGCGAGTACTTCCGGGTCGAGGACAACATCCGTCGCCGCGATACCCTGCTGTCTGCCGAATGGCTCGCCGGCGAAGCGCTGCAGGCGGCGATTGGCCGTGGCAGCGAAGCGATGCTTGCCGAAATGCAGCTTTCGAACCTGCGCGGGCGGGGCGGCGCCGGCTTCACCACGGCCATCAAATGGGCGTCGGCGCGTCGCGCGCCGTGCCACGGCGATGACGGCCTGCGCTACCTCGTCTGCAATGCCGACGAGGGCGAGCCGGGCACTTTCAAGGATCGCGTGCTGCTCAGCAGCTACGCCGATCTGGTCTTCGACGGCATGAGTGTTGCCGGCTTCAGCATCGGCGCCAGCAAGGGCCTGCTCTACCTGCGCGGCGAGTACGCCTATCTGCTACCGGCGCTGCGCGAAAATCTCGAGCGGCGCCGACGCAGCGGCCTGCTCGGCCGTGCACTGTGCGGCCAGGTCGGGCTGGACTTCGAGATCGACATCCATCTCGGCGCCGGCGCCTATGTCTGCGGCGAGGAAACGGCGCTGCTCGAGTCGCTCGAAGGCAAGCGCGGCATCCCGCGCATTCGCCCGCCGTTCCCGGTCACGGCCGGCTATCGCGGTCAGCCGACGGTGGTGAACAACGTCGAGACCCTGTGCAAGGCGGCGCTGATCGCGGTTCGGGGCGGTGCCTGGTTCGCCGGTCTCGGCACCAAGCAATCGACCGGTAGCAAGCTGCTGTCGATTTCGGGAGATGTCGAGAGGCCGGGGATCTACGAGTACCCCTTCGGGGTTTCGGTGGACCAGGTGCTCCAGGACTGCGGGGCCGGCAATGCGCAGGCGGTGCAGGTCAGCGGACCTTCGGGTGTTTGTCTGGCCATGCACGAGTTCTCGCGCAGCATCGCTTTCGAGGACGTGCCGACGGCGGGCGCCTTCATGGTCTTCGGCGCGCACCGCGACATGTTCGAAGTGGCGCGCAATTTCGCACATTTCTTCAAGCATGAGAGCTGCGGTTTCTGTACCCCCTGCCGGGTCGGCACCTCGTTGGTCGCGAACTGCATGGACAAGATCGGCAAGGGCCTGGGCACGCAGTACGAGATCAACCAGATCTTCAAGATTCATCGTCTGCTGCATGCGGCCAGCCACTGCGGTCTCGGCCAGGCGGCGTGCAACCCGCTCTTCGATACCCTGCAGAAGTTTCGTCCGGCCTACGAGCGGCGCCTGTGCTCGCTCGACTTCGAGCCGGCTTTCGACCTCGACCAGGCGCTGGCGGCGGCCCGCCAGATGACCGGTCGCGACGATCCGGCGGCGCATTTCGGTCTCGCCGCCAGATTTCCGGGAGTGGCCTCATGAACCCGCCCAGCATCCTGCTCGACGGTCTGCCGGTGCCTTTCGTGAATGGGCAGACGATCATGGACGCGGCGATGGCCGCCGAGATCTTCATTCCGCACCTTTGCCACCACCCCGAGTTCAAGCCGCAGGGCAGTTGCAAGCTGTGCACGGTCAAGGCCAACGGCCGCTACGTCTCGGCGTGCACCCTGCCGGCGCGCGACGGCATGGAGGTCGAGAACAACACGCCGGATCTCAACGACAAGCGACGGACGCTGTTGCAGATGCTCTTCGTCGAAGGCAATCACTTCTGTCCCTCGTGCGAGAAGAGCGGCAACTGCATGTTGCAGGCGCTGGCCTACGAGCTGGAAATGTTGAGCCCGCACTTCGACCCGTTCTATCCCAATCGACCGGTCGATGCCTCGCACCCGGAAGTGCTGCTCGACTTCAATCGCTGCATTCTCTGCGAGCTGTGCGTGCGCGCCAGTCGCGACGTCGACGGCAAGAGCGTCTTTTCCTTGTCCGGGCGTGGCATCACCAAGCACCTGATCGTCAATGCCGAGTCCGGGCGGCTGGCTGACACCGATTTCTCCTGGGCCGACAAGGCGGCGCACGTCTGCCCGGTCGGTGTGATCCTCAAGAAACGGACCGGCTTCGCGGTGCCGATCGGCAAGCGCCGCTACGATGTCGAGCCGATCGGCATGCAGGTCGAAAGGCTGGCCGCGCGCAGCGCCGGCGAGGAGGGCTGAGATGGATGCCGGCGCAGGGAACAGCGAAGGGCGCAGGAAAGTGCGTCTGGCGACGGCGTCGCTGGCCGGCTGCTTCGGCTGTCACATGTCGTTTCTGGATATCGACGAACGGCTCTTCGCGCTCCTCGAACGCGTCGACTTCGACCGCTCGCCGCTGACCGACATCAAGCATTGCGGTTCCTGCGACATCGGTCTGATCGAGGGCGGCATCTGCAATGCCGAGAACGTGCATGTGCTGCGCGAGTTTCGCAGCCACTGCAAGGTGCTGATTGCCGTCGGCGCCTGCGCGGTCAATGGCGGTCTGCCGGCGCAGCGCAACCATCTCGACCTCGGCCAGTGCCTGCAGGAGATCTACCTCACTGCGCCGGATATCGTCGGCGGGCAGATTCCCAACGACCCGGAACTGCCGCTGCCGCTCGACAAGGTGCATCCGATTCACGAGATCGTGCGCATCGACTACTTCATTCCCGGCTGCCCGCCGTCTGGCGACGCCATCTGGAAGTTCCTGAGCGACCTTCTCGATGGGCGGACGCCGCGTCTCGGGCATCCCATGCTGCATTTCGACTGAGGGCGCAGCCATGCGACAAACCGGTCAGGGCTTCGAACTGGAAACCGCCATTGCCGACGCCGGCACCCTGCGCCGCGTCGCCATCGACCCGGTGTCGCGCGTCGAGGGGCACGGCAAGGTGACGCTGCTGCTCGACGACAAGGATCGGGTGCAGCAGGTGCGCCTGCACATCGTGGAATTCCGCGGCTTCGAGAAATTCATCCAGGGCCGGCCGTACTGGGAAGTGCCGGTGATGGTGCAGCGCCTGTGCG
Source organism: Candidatus Accumulibacter adiacens (assembly GCA_000987445.1). GTDB lineage: Bacteria > Pseudomonadota > Gammaproteobacteria > Burkholderiales > Rhodocyclaceae > Accumulibacter > Accumulibacter adiacens. Next base: position 4,402 of record LBIU01000437.1, read on the forward strand.
GCATCTGCCCGGTCTCGCACCACCTGGCGGCGGCCAAGGCGCTCGACCACGTCGTCGGCGCCAGTCGCCTGACGGCGAGCGCCGAGAAGCTGCGTCGCCTGATGCACTATGGCCAGATCCTGCAATCGCATGCCCTGCATTTCTTTCACCTCTCGGCGCCCGACCTGCTCTTTGGCTTTGCCAGCGAAGCCGGCCGGCGGAACATCGTCGGCGTCGCCGCGGCCTACCCCGAGGTGGCCCGGCAAGGGGTATTGCTGCGCAAGTTCGGCCAGGAAGTGATTCGTCTCACCGCCGGCAAGCGGGTGCACGGCACCGGCGCGATTCCGGGCGGCGTCAATCGCGCGGTCAGCCGCGAGGACCGCGACGGCCTGCTCGCCGACGTCGGCCAGATCGTCGGCTGGAGCCGCGACGCGGTGCAACTGGTCAAGCGCCTGCACGCTGCCGACCCGGCGCTGTACGATGTCTTCGGTGCTTTTCGCTCGAATAGCCTGTCGCTGGTCCGCGCCGACGGCGCGCTCGACTTCTACGATGGCCACCTGCGTGTGCGCGACGCCGACGGCGGCGTTCTGGTCGACGGCTTCGACGTGCAGAATTACCATCAGCTGATCCGCGAGGAAGTCAAGGCCTGGAGCTACATGAAGTTCCCCTTCCTTGCCGCACTTGGTCCGCGACAGGGCTGGTACAAGGTCGGCCCGCTGGCGCGGGTGCAGAACTGCGACTTCATTCCGACGCCCCTGGCCGAAGCCGAGCGCCGCGAGTTGATCGACCACGGCCAGGGCAAGCCGGTGCATGCCCCGCTGGCCTACCACTGGGCACGCATGATCGAGCTGTTGCACGCCGCCGAGACGATCGCCGAACTGCTCCACGACGACGACCTCTCGGGCAGCGAGCTGAGTACCCACGGGGCGCGTGCGCGCGAGGGCGTCGGTGTCATCGAGGCGCCGCGCGGGACCCTGATTCACCACTATCAGGTCGACGACGACGATCTGGTCACCACCTGTGATCTGATCGTGTCCACCACCCACAACAACCAGCCGATGAACGAAGCCATCCGCCGCGTTGCGCAGCGTTACCTCAACGGACGCGAGCTTACGGAAGGCCTGCTCAACCATATCGAAGTCGCCATCCGCGCCTTCGACCCCTGTCTGTCGTGCGCCACTCATGCGCTCGGCAAGATGCCACTGCAGCTCGAACTTCAGGATGTGGCGGGTGCCGTGGTCGGGCGCCTGAGCAGCGCTTCCTGAAGGAAAGCGGCGACGCGGATGCCACTGCCCCCGGTCCTGATTCTCGCCTGCGGCAATCCCAGTCGCGGCGATGACGCGCTCGGGCCGCTGCTCGCGGATCGCTTGCAGAACTGGCTGGACGAGGCTGGCCTGGCCAGCGGTTTCGAAGTTCTGGTCGATTTCCAGTGGCAGATCGAGCACGCGCTGGACCTCATCGGCAGGCATCTGGTGCTGTTCATCGACGCCGGCCACGATACGCCAGGCCCCTTCATCTTTCGCCAGGCACAGGCCGCCGGCGATGTGGCCAGCCACAGTACGCACGCGCTGTCACCGGAGGCCGTGCTGGCGGTGCTGCCGCGCGTGGTTCACGAAGCGGCGCCGCCGGCTTTCGTGCTCTGTGTGCGCGGCGAGCGCTTCGCCTTGGGCGAGGGTTTGAGCGCCGCGGCGAGCGGTCACGCCGAGCCAGCCTTCGAATTCCTGCAGGCCTTGTGTCGTGCCGCCGAGCTGGACGCCTGGACCGGCCAGCTGAGCTGCGCTGGCGAGCGCTGAGGCCGCTTCGCCGCGCCTCGCCGGCCGGCTGGCGTGGCGTGCCCGGCGTGGCGGAGGCCGCGACCAGCGAGCGCTTTTCGGCTTATGATGCCTGCTTTATCCCGGTTCGGCGCGGCAGTGTTCCTTGTTTGCTCCGCAGCGGTCACGCGTTTTCAGGGTAATGTATGTGGAAATCCGTTTTCGCCATTTCGATGGGTGCCGCGCTTGGCGCGCTCTTGCGCTGGCAGCTCGGCATCCGGCTCAACAGTCTGTTTCCGACGATTCCGCCGGGCACGCTGGTCGCCAATCTGATCGGCGCCTATCTGATCGGCCTGGCGATTGCTTTCTTCTCCTCGTTTTCGGCGATCTCGCCGGAATGGCGCTTGCTGATCATTACCGGTTTCTGCGGCGGACTGACGACCTTCTCGACTTTCTCCGCCGAACTGGCGATGTTGCTGCAGCAGGGACGGGTTTCCTGGGCACTCGGGGCGGCTGCGGTGCACGTGGCGGGATCGGTGCTGATGACCGTCGCCGGCATTGCCACCGTCGTCTGGGCGCGCGGTTCAAGCTGATCCGTGCCGGGATTCTCCGCTGGTCCACGGGTGACCGGGACGTCAGCCGAGCGACGCCGTTTTCTCAGCAGCACAAGCAAGGGAGGCAGACATGCAAGGCTCTTTCCTGAGGTTGTACGTGCGCGAAGGCGACAAGTATCACGGTCGCCTGCTCTGGGAATGGTTGCTCGACCAGGGCAATCGGCTCGGCGTCCGCGGCGGTTCGGCCTTTCGCTCGATCGGTGGCTTCGGGCGATCACATGCGGTGCACGAAGGCAGCTTCTTTGAACTGGCTGGGACGACCAGCATCGAGGTCGAGTTCGTGGTCACCGAGGAGGAGGCGCAGCGTCTGTTCGCGCTGATCCGTCAGGCGCAGGTCCGTGTCTTCTATGTCTGCCTCCCGGCTCGTTTCGGGGTGATCAATCCGGACGCCAAGGACCCGCCAGAGCTCAGCGCCGAGGAGTGAGGGAGTGAGGCGTGGGCGGCAAGGCCGGCGCATCCCGGGCTGCCGGGCCGCGGCGATCAGTGGCCGCGGAAGGCGCGCACGCCGAGGATGACGCCGGCGACCAGCAGGGCGATGCCGATCAGCGCGCTGCTGCCGGGTAGCGAGCCGCGCAGGATGAAGGCATAGGCGAAAGCGGCCAGGGATTCGAAGACGATCAGCTGGCCGACGAGGGCAGCGGGCAGCAGGCGGCTGGCCCGGTTCCAGAGCAGGGTGCCGAGCCACGACGCGCAGAATCCGAGCATCAACATCAGGCCGATGTAGCGCCCGGAACTTGCGCCAAGCGGAAAATCGAAGCCGCCCTGCCAGTGGAAGTACCCCCCGGCAGCGGCCATGCCGAGCAGCGCCAGCGGCAGGGTCGCCAGGCCCTGGGCGATGGCCCAGGTGCCGGAAGCCAGCGCCGGCCGCTGCTGCAGCCAGCGCGAATTGCGCAGCGGGTACCAGGTCCAGGCGAAGACCGCCGCCAGGGCGAACAGGGTTCCCAGAAGGTAGTCTTGAGTGCTGCGGCGGTCGTCGAGCAGGGCCATCTCGTGGCTGTTCACCAGGGCGATGCCGGTGGCGATGACCAGCAGCGAGGGCAGCAGCCGGCGCCAGGGCAGTGCTTCGGCGCTGAAGTTGGCGACGATGGCGATGACGATCGGCAGGGTGCCGATGAGCATTGTCGGCAGCGGGGCGTCGGCGAGCTGGATGGCGGCCGACAGGAAGAGGTAGTAGAAGAGGTTGCCGACCAGGGCCAGTTCGCAGGCCATTTGCCAGTCCTGCCGCTGCAGGGCTTGCAGCCGTGGCCGGTCGCTCCACGCCAGCAGCAGGGCGATCACCCCGAAGGCGAGGTAGCGGCCGAGAGAAAGCATCGCCGGCGGGTAGTCGGGCAGCAGCAGGGGAACGACGAAGACCAGTCCCCAGAGCAGGCCGGCGCCGAGGGCGCAGCTCACGCCTTCGACGAGGATGCGGCCGGCGGGCAGCGGCGGCCGCCTGCGCGGCGCGCCGGCCTTGACGGCCGAACTCATGACTTTCCGGTCAGCGGCCTAGGGGCGAAACGCCGGCAGGCTGGGTAGGCGTGGCAGTTCGACGGCGTCGAGCATGTTCTTGATCACCAGCCCCAGCTCTGTGTCGCCGACGATCGAGAGCTCGCGGTTGAAGAACAGCGTGTCCGGGTCCTCCTGGCGGGCGAGCAACTGCAGAAAGGCCGAGAGGTTGGCACTGAACGACAGATCCGCTGTTTCGGCTGACTTCGGCGCGCTCCACAAGGGCCGGAAAAGGCCGTCGCGGTAGGTGAAGCGTGCCTGCCCACCGGCGTCGAGCACTTCGACCAGAAAGCTGCGCCCTTCGAGCAGTGCCAGGCTGTCTTCGGGCAGAAGCCCGATCTTGGCGGCGGCGTTCAGCCCCGTGGCCAGCGCCAGCGAGTGCGGCCACTGCGGCAGGCGCGCGCCCAGCGAAGCGACCAGCGCGGGTAGTTTGAAACGGGGAATCGAAAATCCCTGGCTCATGAGTAGGCTCCTTTCTTTTCTGCGCCAGCGGCCGGCGGATGGCAAGCGATGCCGGCGTCGCCGAACCAGTAGCCGTTCACCAGGCCTTCACTGGCCCAGGCGGCGGTGTCGGCTTCTGGCGTTTGCCCGTTCCGGGCGGCGTCGAAAGCGGCGATGATCGCCGCCATGGCTTGCGGTTGCGGGCTGATGCGCAGGACCTCGACACCCATCCTGAGCAGTTCCGGCACCTGTGGCAAGAGGTTGTAGGTCTGCGCGGACATGGTCTGGATGCCATTGATGGCCAAAAACGGTTGTCCTTCGCGCGTGCGCAGGGTCATTCCCTCGGGATGGTCGAGGCATTTGAACTGGCAGTCGTCCTTGTTGAGGTCGTAGTAGCGCGCCGTGAAGCAGCGCGCCGAGAAGGCCAGCGGCAGCTTGCCGAAAGCGAAGACCTCGGTTTCGACGCCGGCTGGGCGGCTGTGGTGCAGCGTCTCGATCAGGCGGCGGTCGCCTTCGAGCGGTGGCAGCCAGCGCTGCATGCCATGGCGGGCGTAGGTGGCCAGCGTCTCTTCGTTGTAGATATTGAGGTGCGGTCCGGCGACGAAGGGCTTGCCGGCGGCGATATTCACCGCGCCGAGATCGTTGGCCTCGAGGCGGCAGCCGGGGATTTCGGCCAGTTCGGCGGACAGGCGCCGCAGCGCTTTCAGGTCGCCTTCCGATTCGAGCAAGGCCTGTGCGGAAAGCACGACTTCCTTGCCGGTGTCGGCGAGGTCGCGCGCCAGCGCCAGCCAGTCGGCGACGCGAATCTGCTGGCGCCGCGAGCAGACCACTTCGCCGATGGTGATGATGTCGACCGCCGGGTTTTGCGCCATCTCGGCGTAGAACTCGAAGACTTCGTGCTTTGGCCAGAAGAAGAGCAGCGGCCCGAGAGAAAGTTTCATGATCGTGAATGTGAAGGTCGCGCCAGCGACTCACGAAGCGCCCTTCTCCCCTCGCGGGAGAAGGGTTGGGGAAGAGGGGGAACGGTCATGACTTTCATGAACTGGGGCGTCTCGACTGGCATGACCGTTAACGCCACGGGCGGTTGTAGGCGCCCAGGGTGACCTGACTGCCTTCGGAAACACGCGCCAGCTCGGCCTGCCAGGCGGGTTTGACCTGGAAGTGCTCGGGGTTTCTGGCGAACTCGTCGAGCGCGGCACGCAGGGCGCGCGTCACCTGCGCGACGTAGGCCGGGCTGCGCTGCCGCCCCTCGACCTTGATGGCCGCGACGCCAATGGCGGCAATTTCCGGCAGGACTTCGAGGACATTGAGGCTGGTCGGTTCCTCGAGCGCGTAGTAGGTGTCGCCATTGACCTCGAAGCGTCCCTTGCACAGCGTCGGGTAACCGGCCGGCTCGGCGTCGCCGAAGCGGTCGATGAGGATGCCGTTCAGGCGGGTGCTCATCTCGCCGGGCGACTTCTCCCACTTGACGTACTTCGCCGGCGAACAGGCGCCGACGGTATTCGGCGATTCGCCGGTGGCGTAGGAGGAGAGCCAGCAGCGGCCTTCGTTCATCACGCACAGGCTGCCGAAGCCGAAGAC
>LBIU01000438.1 GCA_000987445.1 Candidatus Accumulibacter adiacens
AAACCGCGTGCAATGTCCGCCCGCTGCTGCTCGCTGATCGTCGCCAGCTCGCGGACCTTGGTCAGCACCGCGGTCTTCAGACCACTGAAGCTGAAATCAAGATCGCCGGACTTGAGCATCGGGCGCGGCAGCTTCACCACGTCGGGCCGACCCCGTTCGGCCAACTCGGCCAGCGCCGGGCCGCCTGGGTAGCCCAGACCGAGGAGCTTGGCGGTCTTGTCGAAGGCTTCGCCGGCCGCGTCGTCGAGGGTTTCACCCAGTAAGGCGTACTCGCCGACGCCAGAGACGCGCATCAACTGACTGTGACCACCGGAAACCAGCAAGGCAACAAACGGAAAACGCGGTGGCCTGCTCGACAGCAGTGGCGAGAGCAGGTGACCTTCGAGATGATGCACCGGCACGCTGGGCCGCTCGAGGGCAATTGCCAGCGCCTCGGCAAAAGCCGCACCGACGAGTAGAGCACCCGCCAGGCCCGGCCCCTGGGTATAGGCAACGGCGTCGATCTCGGTCAGCGAGCGGCCGCTGTCGGCAAGAACCTGGCGCAGCAAGGGTATGACGCGCCGGATATGATCGCGCGAGGCGAGTTCGGGCACCACCCCGCCGTAGTCCTGGTGCATGGGTACCTGCGAGTGCAGGGCGTGCGCGAGCAGGGCGCCGCCAGCAGAGGTGCTGTACAGCGCCATACCCGTTTCATCGCAAGAGGATTCGACTCCGAGGACCAGCATTGCGCCATTCTACCGCGGCCGGCCGAGCCGGTTTCATCGCTGCTCGGCAAGGCGCGTAAGGAGCGCAAAAAAAAGCCCTTGCCCAACGATCGGGCAAGGGCTCTTGCGAGCGACGAGGACTAGTGACTAGTCGCGTTGCTGCAGAACGGTCGGCAACACAGTCTTGGCCATGCGCTTTGCGAAGTAGTAGATCCGCTTCTGCTTCTCGATGATCTCCACTTCCAGCGTGTAGGCCGCGATGCGATTGGGTTCCTCGGCCACCAGTCGGCGAGCCTCGTGGGTGGCGGCGGAGTCGGCCATGCGGTTGATCTCGTCCTTCATCCCGGTGACCACCTGTGCGGAGCGCTCGTTGCGCTGCGCAACGGCCATCACCGCGGCCGCAACGGCCTTGTTGATTGCGGCCTGGAAGCCATTGAGGACTTCCTGGGTCTGTTCGCTGACGTTAATCTTGTCGCGAATGCGATCGAGACCGAGGACCACCAGATTGGTTTCGACGATGTCGCCGATGTTCTCCAGGTTACTTACCGCCTCCATCAGCTGCATCAACTCCTTGGTCTGTTCTTCAAGCAGCGGCTGTCTACTGATCTTGGCCAGGTAGTCGAGGATCCCCGCGTGCAGGATATCGACCGCGTCGTCCATCTGGCGTATTTCCTCGAGCGCCTTGGAATCACCCTTGATGATCGCCGGCATGATCCCTTTCAGCATCGTATTGACGGTCTCGCCCATGTGCATGACTTCCATGCGCACACTGTCCAGTGCCAGTGACGGGGTGGTCAGCAGTTCCTCCTGCAGGAACTTGGTGCGCACGATCATCGCGTCCTCCTCGAGCGGCTTGTCGGGCACCAGCCACTCCGCCGCCCGCGCGATGTACGTGGTGAACCAGATGAAGATGCAGCCATTGGCGACGTTGAAGAAAGTGTGCGCGTTGGCGATCTGGCGCGGTGTCTCCGCTGCCAGCAGTTCCATGCCGCTGAGCCCGGTATAGACCGGCGACATGGCGACGGCCGCATCCCTGATAATGCTGACAAACGGCAGCCACATCAGCACGCCGGTCGTGGCGAGACCGGTGTGCACGATCGCGCAACGCACGGCTTCGCGCGGCTTGCCGATGGCCGCCAGCAGCGCCGTCACGCAGGTGCCGATGTTGGCACCCATGACCAGCGGGACGCCCGCATCAAGGCTGATGAAACCTTGCGAAGCCATGACGATGACGATAGCGGTGGTTGCCGATGACGACTGGATGATGCCGGTAAAGATAGCCGAGACGAGCACCGCGAGAATCGGGTTGGTCATCGTCTGCATCAGGTCCAGGAAGGGCTGGTAGCTGCGCAGCGGATGCATGGCCTCGCCCATCACGTGCATCCCGAAGAACACCAGGCCGAGACCCATCAGCATGCCACCATAGGCCTTGATCTTCTCGTGCTTGCCGACAAAGAGCATGCCAAAGCCGACGGCGATCATCGCCAGCGCCGCCTTGGTGATCTTGAAGGCGACGATCTGACCGGTAATCGTGGTGCCGATCTTGGCACCGATGATCACGCCAACCGACTGCGGCAGCGACATCAGGCCCGCCGAAATGAATCCGACCAGCAGAACGGTGGTCACCGATGACGACTGGATCACCGCCGTGACCACGGCGCCGGTTCCGACACCCGCAAAGCGGTTGACGGTCAGCTTGGCGAGGATGCTCTTCATGCGCTCGCCGGCCACCGCCTTCAGCCCCGTTTCCATCTGCGTCATGCCGTAGAGGAAGAGGGCCAGGCCGCCGAGCAGCTCCATGGTCATGGCGCCCCAGTTCATGGTGTCAGTGCTCGCCGTCGCGGCCAGCGCCGGCCAGGCGAGGACGCCGAGCACCGCGCCGACGATGCACAGCGCAACCGTCGCCCCGGTAGTCGTCTGGGATTGTTTGAGATAGGTGTTGAGCATAGGTTAAGTCTCCTCCGGTCGTTACGACTCAGTGTTTTGCTTGTTCTTTGACGATGGTCACCGGCAGCTTGGCAAGGCCAAGAACCTGCTCGGCCACGGAACCCAGCAGCAGGTGCCGCAGACCCGTCGCGCCTTTGCTGCCCATGACGATCATGCTGGCCTTCTCCTTTTCCACGACCTGCAGAATCCGGGTCACGGGTATGCCCGTGACCAGCAGCACCTCGGCTTTCTGCAAGGCGCGCCGCCCAGGATTTCTTTTCTGTGTCTTGGCCATGAATTCGTCGAGCATCTCGCCGGCGATATCCTCCATTCGGGTCAGGGTCTTCTTGCTGGCCATGCGTGCGTAATAGCCAGGCATGTTCTGTGGGTCGTGCACCAC
>LBIU01000439.1 GCA_000987445.1 Candidatus Accumulibacter adiacens
GGCGCCTGGGCGAGCGCGTCTTTGCACGGCATCGGCGGCGCGGCTGCCGTCCCCTTGTTCCTCGACCCCTTGCCGGCGGCGCGCCAGGGCGCCGCTCTTGGCAATCCCGAGCAAACCGACCCGCTTGGCCGGGCGCTGCGCTCGGTGGTGAACGTCGGTGCCAGACGGCCGCCGGGAGCGTCGGCAGCGCGTGGCGTCTTGCCTGCGACAGAGGTCGATCAGGTGACTCCCTTTCTGGTCGAGGACATCGCCGCGGCGGTTCTGAAAGTGGAGGAGGGGCTCGCCGAAATAATTACCGAGATCCTCGACGCGCGCGTCGACGACGAAGGTCGGGTCACTTTTTCCCTGGCTGGCGTGGAAGGATTTCACGTCACCGCCGACGACCGGCAGTTGTCACTGGGGCATGGCGATACCATGTTCGCCTTCAACGCGGCGAGGGGGGTACCGCTTGAACGGCGGATCTCGGCGCTCGATGCCGGCCGAGACGCCGAGCAGCGCGCGCGGTCGAACACCGGCAATCCGCTGCGTGATCTCATCGAGCTCGGCGTACGCGTTCTTCAGTACCCCTTGTTCTGGGTGCTGGTCATTCTGGCGCTGACCGGCAAGCTCGCGCTGGTGATTGCCAACTCGCAGAAACGTCGCCGCTCGCGGCGGCTCGACTCGGGCAGCGAACAGCCCAAGGCGAAGCGCACGCGCATTCGCACGCGCATCAAGCTGAAACGCGTGCGTACGCGAATCAGGCTGCAGCAGTCCGCGTAGCTGAGCTGGCGGGCGAGGCGCGCTGATCCCGGTCAGCCAGGCTTGGGGGTATACTGGCGCTGACGTCGCGGGCTTGTCGATGGTGCTCATCGTGCCGATTCCTGCGGCCTGACTTCTGACCTCTCCACTCCCCAGGACTCCATCATGCTGCAGAAATCTGCCTCTTTCCCTGGTATTCAGGGCCCTATCGTAACCATCGTCATGGACGGCTACGGGATCGCCAAGTCGGATGTCGGCAGTGCCATCGCCGCCGCCACGAAGCCGACCCTGGACCGTCTTTTTGCCAATTACCCGAACATCACGCTGCGTGCGCACGGCGTCGCTGTCGGCATGCCTTCCGACGACGACATGGGCAACTCCGAAGTCGGTCATAACGCCATCGGCGCCGGCCAGGTGTATAGCCAGGGCGCCTCGCTGGTCGCCGACGCCATCGCCGCCGGCTCCATCTGGCAAGGTGCGGCGTGGCAGGAAGTCATCGCCGGCGCCAAGGCCGGGGGCGGCGTGCTGCACTTCCTCGGCCTCTTTTCCGACGGCAACGTGCACAGCCACATCGACCACCTGCGCGCGATGATCGTCCGCGCCAAGGAAGAGGGCGTCAAAACGGTGCGCATTCACATCCTGCTCGACGGCCGGGACGTTCCCGAGACCAGCGCGCTCGACTATGTGCTGCCCTTCGAAGCTTTCCTGGCCGAACTCAACGACGGCGGCTTCGACGCCCGCATCGCCTCGGGCGGCGGGCGCATGAACATCACCATGGATCGCTACGAGGCGAACTGGAACATGGTCGATAAGGGCTGGCACACGCACGTCCTCGGTGAAGGCCCGCAATATGACAGCGCCGCGGCCGCGATCGAGGCGCTGCGCGCCGAATTCCCCGGCACCATCGACCAGGACCTGCCGGCATTCGTCATCGGCAGCGGCGGCGTTCCCGTCGGAACGATCAATGATGGCGACGCGGTGGTTTTCTTCAACTTCCGTGGCGACCGCTCGATCGAGATCACGCGCGCCTTCGAAGACGCCGATTTCGACAAGTTCGATCGCCTGCGCGTACCCAAGGTGACCTATGCCGGCATGCTGCAGTACGACGGCGACCTCAAGCTGCCGAACCGCTTCCTGGTCGATCCGCCGGCCATTCTCGACACCATGGGCGAGTGGTTTGCCAAGGCCGGGATCACCCAGTTCGCCTGCTCGGAAACCCAGAAGTTCGGGCATGTGACCTATTTCTGGAATGGCAACCGCTCGAACAAGTTCGACGGTGAAACCTACCAGGAGGTGCCCAGCGACGTGGTGCCCTTCGAGCAGCGCCCGTGGATGAAGGCCGCCGAGATCGCCGACGCGATGATCGCCGCGCTGCAGAGCGGCCAGTACAAGACGCTGCGTTGCAACTTCGCCAACGGCGACATGGTCGGCCACACCGGCAGTTTCCGTGCCGCGACGATGGCCATCGAGGCCGTGGATCTGGAACTGGCGCGCATCCTGCCGGTCATTGACGCCCTCGGTGGTGTGGCCCTGATCACCGCCGACCACGGCAACGCCGACGAGATGTACGAAATCGACAAGAAGAGCAAGCAACCGGCGAAGAATGCCGATGGCTCATTCAAGGCCAAGACCGCGCATACCCTCAATCCGGTGCCCTTCATCCTCTACGATAACGTCAGCGGCGGAAAGCTGGGCCTGAAGGCCAGCGACACTGCCGGCCTCTCGAACATCGCGGCGACCATCGCCAACCTGCTCGGCTTCGAGAAGCACGCCAAGTGGGACGACAGCCTGCTGCTCGTCAAGTAGAACCGAGGAGTTGTCTAATGCAGGCCCGCACGGCCGCCGCAAGGCGGCCGTTGTCGTCAGGGCAGGCGCTGTTCCAGGGCGTAGAGTTGTTCGGCGCTTTCGCGGCGGCGGACGAGATGTGCTTCGCGGCCATCGACCATCACTTCGGCGGCGCGCGGGCGGGTATTGTAGTTCGAACTCATGACCATGCCGTAGGCGCCGGCGGAGAGAATGGCCAGTAGGTCGCCTTCGGCCAGCGTCAGTTCGCGGCCGTGGCCGAGGAAGTCGCCGGATTCGCAGATCGGGCCGACGATCTCCCATTTTGCAGCGTCGCCGGCGCGGGGGGCCACTGCAACGATGTCGTGCCACGAGCCGTAGAGCGCCGGTCGCGAGAGGTCGTTCATTGCCGCGTCGACGATCGCGAAATTCTTGACTTCGCCGGGCTTCAGATACTCGACGCGGGTGAGCAGCAGGCCGGCGTTGCCGACCAGACGGCGGCCGGGTTCGAGGAGGATGCGCAGGGGGCGGCCCTTGAGCTTTTCGAGCAGCGGTTGCAGGTAGGCGCGAACGCTGGTCGGTACGTCGGCGTCGCTGTAGCGGATGCCGAGGCCGCCGCCGAGGTCGATGTGCTGCAGCTCGATGCCGTCGCCGGCCAGTTGGTCGACCAGGACCAGCAGCTTGTCGAGTGCTTCGGCAAACGGCGCCGCGTCGAGCAGTTGCGAACCGATATGGCAGTCGATGCCGCTGACTTCGAGGTGCGCCAGGGTGGCGGCCTGCCGGTAGAGGGTGCGGGCTTCGTCGTAGGCGACGCCGAACTTGTTTTCCTTGAGGCCGGTCGAGATGTAGGGGTGCGTGCCGGCGTCGACGTCGGGATTGACACGCAGGCTGATTGGCGCCCTCCTGCCGAGCTTGCCGGCGACGGCGTTCAGGCGTTCGAGTTCGGGGGCCGATTCGACGTTGAAGCACAGGATGCCGGTGTTCAGCGCCAGTTCCAT
>LBIU01000440.1 GCA_000987445.1 Candidatus Accumulibacter adiacens
CTTTGCGGCCCCCGGCTCGCGCTTGGGTAACTCCACCCGTAACACGCCATTCCTGTAGCTGGCGCGGGCCTGGTCAGCCTTGACCGGCACCCGCAGGGGTACCGCTCTGCGGAAACTGCCATAGGCGCGCTGCATTACCCGCCAGCGGCCTTCGCTGCTTTCCCGCTCAAAGCGCTTCTCGCCGGTCACCAGCAAACTATCGTCATGGATCTGGATGTCCAGGTCTTCCTTTTCCATGCCGGGGACCTCCAGTCGAATCACCAAGCGTTTGTCATCCTCGAAGATGTCGCCACCGAGCATCGACCAACCCATGCTCGGCAGGTAGGCGTCATCGTCTATCTCGGCGCGTGCCGGCAGGTTGGTCTTCTCGCCCGGGTTGAAACGAGTGAGCGCTTCGGCGGCGGACTGCCGCAGATGGCGCCAGCCCTCCGCCACGTTGTCCCAGAAGCTTCCCAGGTTTTCCTTCAGCGTATCCAGTTTCATTTTTCACCTCCATCGTCGATCAAACCCCTGCCGGGGCGGGCGCGGCAGCGCACCGCCCCTTCCGCGGTCAGGCGACCCTTACCTCGATCTTCCGCGGCTGCGCGTGTGCTGCTTTCGGGATGCGCAGCTTGAGTACACCCCGATCGAATTCGGCGCCGACTTTTTCGGTGTCCAGTTCCTTGGAAAGCGTGAACACACGGCGATAGCGCGGCAGGTTCACTTCGGCATGACTCGATTCCATGCCTTCCGGTATCGCCAGTGTCACTTCACCTTCGATGGTCAGCGTGTCGGCCTCGATCTGCAGGCCCAGGCGGTCCTTCGGCACGCCGGGCAGGTCAGCGCAGAGTGTGATGCCGTTTGCATCCTCGATAACATCCACCGGTGGCAGCAGGGCGGTATCGCCGCGGCTGCTTGCGGCTTGTTTGGTGACAGCGGTGTGGTCGGTCATCTTCGTTCTCCTTACTGAATGGTGATGCGTTGCGGCTGCGCGGCTTCCTTCCGGGGCACCGTGATATGGAGGACGCCATCGCGATAGCGGGCCTCCACGGCGGTCGTGTCGACATCGTCGGGCAGTGTCACCACCCGCCGAAAACGTCCGGCAAAACGTTCGTCGATATGCGCAGTGGCCTTCTCCGGCAGTGGATCCGGCTGGCGCTCTCCGGCGACCGTCAGGACGCCTTTTTCGACCTGAACTTCAAGGCTTTCGGGAGCAATACCCGGCGCGAAGGCGTAGATCTCGACGGATTTGGGCGTGCCGCCGACGTTCATGGCCGGAAAGCCACGCGTCAGGCCACGAATACTCGGAGAGATCTCAAGGTTGCGCTGAATCTCGCCTTGCAGGCGATCCAGGTCCGCGAACAGGTCGCGCGGGAAAAGCGAGCGATAGAGCATTTCTTTACCTCCTGTCGTGTCAGTGTCAGGCAGCATGGGTGCGGCCTTCACCCTGTAATTTATGTGCGGCGCGGCAAACTTCAAGGCCTTGAATTTCACGCCGCCGACCCGATTAGCGTCTGAGGGGCGCGCACTCGGCGCCAGGCAACTGGGACGCAGGAAGGCCTTCCAGAGCAAGTAGATGGCTGCCCTCACGATGGCAACGGCGAGCGAGGATTCCTCAGCCGTGCGCGGACACGGTCGGTGGCCAAGCCCGTGCACTGCCGTTCAGGCGACGGACGAATGACTGCCAATCAGGATCAGCACATGAACAGTACCGACAACCCGACTCTGGCCGCGGCGATGATTCTTGGCGAGGTGGCGTCGACCGGCCTTGCGCGTGGGTCAGCCGTGCTGTGTGACTGCGCAAGGCGGTCGACCGCCATTCCGCGAAGGGAGGTGAGCGAGGCCGACGCGCGTATAGAAATGGACCGTTTCGATGCCGCCGTCGTCGCTGCCGAAGGCGAACTGCTGGCTGTTCAGGATAGAGTCCGCCGCAGCCTCGGAAAGGACGAAGCGGAGGTCTTCGAGGTACAGAT
>LBIU01000441.1 GCA_000987445.1 Candidatus Accumulibacter adiacens
AGCGCTTTCTCGACCGGCAACTGCTCGCCCGGTTTGATCTCGCCGCGCGCGATCCGCCCTTCCAGGGCGAGCGCCACTTCCTCGCTCAGGCGTGGCCGACGAACAATTCTCTTCAGCTCATTGGTAAGCATAAGCACCCGGTTGTCCGACAACTTCGCTGCAGCATACTACAAGCGGCGTCCGATGCAATACCAGCCCTTGCCGGCAGCGCTCGAAGCATGCCGCACGCGGCTGACGAGCATTGTCGACGCTCGCCCGGACTATGCCGTTCGCGTAGGCAGCAGCCAGTCGACCGAGTTCGCTTTGCTGCTACAATCTGCCGCTCGCTGCACCGCCGCGCGAGTCGCCTGCAAGCCACAGCCGGCGGCAGCCGAACGAACCGTCGAGGGAACAGAATGTCTGCCATCATTAGCCATCTGAATCGCGTCTTGCCCGGACTGATGCCCCTGGTCAGGTACCGTGCCGCCGACTGGCCGCACGATATCCGAGCCGGCCTGTCAGTGGCCGCGGTGGCCATCCCGATCGCCATCGCCTATGCGCAACTGGCCGGTTTCAGTCCGTCGACCGGCCTCTATGCCTCGATTCTGCCAATGGTGGTCTACGCTTTCGCCGGCACCTCGCGGCAATTGATCATTGGCCCCGATGCCGCGACCTGCGCCATGCTGGCGGCAGTGATCGCGCCTCTGGCGGCGAGCAACAGTGGCCTTTACCTCTCCTACAGCATCGTGCTGACGCTGCTCACCGGCCTCTTCTGTCTGTCGGCGAGCTTTCTTCGCCTGGGCGGCCTGGCCGACTTTCTCGCCCGACCGATCATCATCGGCCTGCTCAACGGCGTCTCGCTGTCGATCATGATCGGTCAGGTCGGCAAGGTCCTCGGCAGCACGCCGGAGGCCACCCGCTTCTTCAAGCAACTCATGGAGATCCCCCATCTGGTGGTCACCGCCCACTGGCCGACGGTCGTCCTGTCGATCTGCTGTGCGGCGGTGATGTTCTTCCTGCCGCGGTACAC
>LBIU01000442.1 GCA_000987445.1 Candidatus Accumulibacter adiacens
TGACTGGGTCATGGCGAACTTGAAGTAGCCTTGGTGCTCCCTCGCGGCAGCCAGCACCTGCGCCGACGGTGTGCTCTCCGGATGATCGATGCGCGTGCGCAGGCGGGCCAGGGTGGCGGTGTAGCGATGACCACCGTAGGCCACATCCAGCATCTGGGCGAAAGGCTGCATGTCGTCGAACAGGGCGTGTGCAATGGGTTGGAAGGTTTGTTCGCGGTTGTGCACCAGCAGGCACAGGTCCGGCCGGCGGCCCTGGTTGACGATGCGTGCCTGGTTGACATCGTTTTCAGCCTGCTCGCGAGCCGTAATCGGCGGACTCTGGCGAAAGAGGCACATCAGCAACAGGATGTCGGCGAAGCTGCCTTGCTCGGGAGCAATGCCGATGTCCACGAAGGGGTTCAGGTCAAACAGGCGTAGCTCGAGGTATTCGACACCGTATTTCTTCAAGGCCAGCGCCGGGCGCTCGCCAGCCTTGCCAATGCGTTTGGGACGGATGCCGGCATAAAACTCGTTCTCGATCTGCAGCAGGTTCGCGTTGAGCTGCTTCCAGTGCTCGCCTTCACGCACGCCCAGTTCTTCGTAGAACGGATCCGGGGTGCGAATCGCAGTCTCCAGTGCCTGGGTGTACTCGGCCAGCGAATTGAAGCTGACGTGCAGTTGATCCTGGGCCCGATTCTGATAGCCGAGGTCGCTCATGCGCAGGCTGGTCGCGTAGGGGCGGAAGAGGGTGCCTGGAACGAGGTCCTGGAGGTCCGAACTGCGCCCTTGCAGGAAGGATTGACAGATCGCGGGCGAGGCGCCAAAGAGGTAGGGAAGCAACCAGCCAAAGCGCAGAAAATTGCGAATCAGCCCGAAATAGCGCTCGCTGATAAATTCCTGCATGCTGCCGATGCCGGAGCAGCAGCCTTTCAAGATCACCCAGAACTCGTCAGGCAGCGACCAATTGTAATGTGACCCGGCAATGGTTTGCATGTGGCGGCCATAGCGAAGGCCGAGGCCTTGGCGATAGACAGCCTTCATCCGGGCCGAGTTGGAGCTGCCGTAGTTGGCAATGGCAATGTTCTTGTCGTCACCGACGACGCAGGGCATCGATCCGGCCCACATGGTTTCTTCCCGCAATTGCCGGGCCGCGAAGCGGTGGATGTCGCGCAGAAAGTCGAGCGGGAAGGCCGGGTCCTGTGATGGAGGGGTGATGAACTCCAGCAGCGCTTCGGCGTAGTCGGTGGTAATCCAGGGGTGGGTGAGTTTGGCGCCCAGCGTCAGGGGGTGAGGGGTCTGGGCCAGATGGCCACTGGCGTCCACGCGCAAGCACTCACGCTCGTAGCCGCGCGTGATACCGCGCAATACCTGCGCGTGATCGGGCGAGAGAAACGGGCGGATTTCATCACAACACGTAAACTTCAACATAAGGCACGATAGAGCGGGATGAGGTTTTTGTCCAACACAACGCCACCGCCATCGTCGACCGCCGGCATCGTCCCCTTGGCCTTGGCAGCTTCGCAGGCCCGATCGTGCCGCTCGCTCTGCGCAGGGGGCACCGGCACAAGCGTAAATGGCCGCGCGCCCTCGTCGCGGACGAGGGCAATCTCCATCGCCTTCGCGGTCGGATGGTGGTGGAATTTCAGCATGCTTTCTACCCTCTTGGGCAAGCCTCTCGGAGGGCGCTTGTGGGTGCCACCTGATCTTCGGTTTTCAGATCAAAATCGGTGGCGGCATGGCGTTCGTGGAGCTGTTCCGAAGGCTTGCCCCAATTGCGGTTCACCCTGCGCCCGCGCTGGACAGCGGGCCGCTCAAGGATCGCTGCGGCCCAGCGGCGCAGATTCCTGTAGCTTTCGACCTGCAGAAACTCCCCGGCGCCATAGGCCTCGCCCAGCACCAGGTTGCCGTACCAGGGCCAGGTGGCAATGTCGGCGATGGAATATTCGTCTCCGCCCAGATGGCGGTGCTCGGCCAATTCACGGTCCAGCACGTCCATCTGGCGTTTTACCTCCATCGTGAAGCGATTGATCGAGTACTCGAATTTCTCGGGCGCGTAGGCATAGAAATGCCCGAAGCCGCCGCCGAGATAGGGCGCCGAGCCCTGCAGCCAGAACAGCCAGTTCATGACCTCTGTGCGCGCCGCGGCTTCCCTGGGCAGGAAATGCCCGAATTTCTCGGCCAGATAGAAAAGGATCGCGCCGCTTTCAAAAACACGACGGCCGGTCTCGGTATCCAGGAGCGCCGGGATTTTCGAGTTTGGATTCACTTCGACGAAGCCCGTCGAGAACTGCTCGCCCTCGCCAATCCGGATCAGGTGCGCGTCATACTCCGCGCCACTCTCGCCGAGCGCCAGCAACTCCTCGAGCATGATGGTGACCTTCTGGCCATTCGGCGTGCCCATCGAATAGAGCTGCAAGGGATGTTGCCCACGCGCGAGTCTGGCCTCGTGGGTGGGCCCGGCGACGGGGCGGTTGATCTTGGCCCATTTGCCGCCGTTTTCCGCGCTCCAGGTCCAGATCTGGGGTGGCTCGTAAGTGTTGGTGTCAGACATGATTCTGATCTCTTCCTTTTTTGTGTTCGCGGCAGGCCCGCGACTCGGGAGCGAGCAAGCGCTTAAATCGCTTGGTCTAAATGTATCCGGTTTGAATCAATCCGTCCAGACAAACGCTTTCTCCACCGCAACTGGAACCGAGCGAGTGCTGGACCCGGTCAGCGCAACAGCTGCTGCGCCTGGGCGGCGATGGTCTTGAGCGATGACGCGTCGAACATGCCGCGGCCGAGTACCCTGATGGCTACGATCATTGCCATCAGGCCTTTGGCGGTCGCTTCCGGATCAAGGGTCGCGGGGAGTTCCTTGCGTGCCTGCGCGACCTCGATACTGCGCCGAAAGAAGGCCTGCAGTTCGCGCAAGCCGTTGCGCACGATGCGGTTCACTTGGTCACCATGGGTCGTCAGCTCGGAGGCCGTGTTCACCAGAAAGCAACCCTTCTTCCTGGTATCGGCAACGGTTTCGGCGACAAGGCCATCGAAGAGCAGCGCAATGGCCCGCTTTGGATCATCCATGGCCTCCAGTTCCGCCAGGCGAGCGCGGCGCTCGTCCCTGTCGTACTTCTGCAGCGCCTTGACGAACAATTGCTCCTTGCCGCCAAAGGCGTTGTAGAGGCTGCCTCGGGTGATGCCCGTGCCGGCAATGAGGTCAGCCATGGAAGCAGGCTCAAAGCCCTTCTCCCAAAACACGTTCATCGCCTTGCCGACGGCCTCATCTTCGTCGAATGATTTTTCCCAGGGCATGCAGGGCTACCTCTATTGGCTTGATCGCGAACACATACTAGCATGTTTGGATCGCAAGGTTTAAATGCCTGCCCCAATAGCTTGTGAGTCGCATGCGCGACTTTCACGGTCGTCTTTCAGGGGCTCCTCCCGGGCCAAGTTCGCGATTGACACCGCATGATGGCTGCTCCTATCCTTTTCGCGGCCCGTGCATTGCCCATCCCTCTGCCATGCCAACTTCGCGCCATTCACCGCTGAGGCCCACATGAAGATCGTCCTGGCCCCGAACGCCTTCAAAGGCAGCCTGTCCGCCATGGGCGCCGCGGTGGCCATGGCGCAGGGAGTGCGCGCCGCCTTCCCGCAGGCGGAGGTCAGCAAGGTCCCGGTGGCCGACGGTGGCGATGGCTTGACGGAGGTGCTGATCGATGCGCTGGCTGGTGAGGCGCGGGTGGTCACCGTGCGCGGCCCCCTCATGGAACCGGTTCAGGCGAGCCTGTGCCATGTCCCGGCCTTGGGACTGGTTGCGGTGGAGATGGCGGTGGCCAGCGGCCTGGCCCTGCTCGCCCCGCAAGAGCGCAACCCCAGCCTGACCACGACCTATGGGACCGGCGAACTCATTCGTGCGGCACTGGACCTGGGCGTTGCTCACCTTGTCGTGGGCATCGGCGGCAGTGCGACGAATGACGGCGGCGTTGGCATGGCGGCCGCTCTGGGCATGCGCTTTCTTGACATCGCCGGCAATCCGCTACCGCCGGTCGGTGGTGCCCTGGGACGAATCCACCGCATCGATCCCAGCGGACTGGATCCACGCCTGGCCAAGCTGCGCTGCGAGGCCATCTGCGACGTCGACAATCCTCTGCTCGGCCCCCGTGGGGCAGCCCATGTCTATGGTCCGCAGAAGGGCGCGTCGCCGGCTCAAGTGGAGGAACTCGACGCGGGTCTGGCCAATTTGGCCGACGTCATCGCCTCGGACCTCGGACTGGACGTCCGTGACCTCCCGGGAGCCGGGGCCGCTGGCGGGCTGGGGGCCGGGCTACGCGCTTTTTTGGGCGCCGAACTGCGCCGTGGCGTGGACCTGGTGTTGGACCTGGTGGGGCTCGACGCTCATCTCACCGGGGCCGACCTGGTCATCACGGCCGAGGGCCAGATCGATTTCCAGACCGCCTTCGGTAAGGCGCCGGCCGGGGTCGCCCAGCGAGCCAAGGCGCGGGGTATCCCGTGCATGGCCATCGCCGGCGGGATCGGCGAGCGCATCAGCGATTTGCACCCCCTCGGCATCGACGCGGTGTTCAGCCTTTGTCACCGCCCAATGACGCTCGAACAGGCCATGC
>LBIU01000443.1 GCA_000987445.1 Candidatus Accumulibacter adiacens
GCTCGGCGGCCGTACGTTGCGCTTCCTGCACACACCCTACCTGCATTGGCCGGATACCCAGTGCACCTATCTCGAGGAAGGCGGCCTGCTGTTCACCGGCGACATCTTCGGCTGCCACTTCTGCGACGAACGCCTGTTCAACGACCGCGTCGGCGACTTCCGCTTCTCGTTCGAGTACTACTACGCGCAGATCATGCGCCCCTTCCGCGAGCATGTGCTCGACGCGCTGGCGCTGATCGAACCGCTGCCGCTGCACCTGATCGCGCCCGCGCATGGACCGATCCTGCGCCATCTGCCGCGCGACTACCTGCGCCGCTACCGCGAACTGGCGACGCCACGCCTGCGCAATGAGGCCCGCAGCGAGAAGACCCTGGTCGTCTTCTACCTGTCGGCCTACGGCAACACCCGGCGCATGGCCGAAGCCATCGCCGAGGGCGCCGAGCGCCTGGCCGGCGTGCGTGTCTCGCTCTACGACCTCGAAGGCAGCGACGCCGGCAGTTTCACCGACCTCGTCGAGGAAGCCGACGGCCTGGCCTTCGGCAGCCCGACGATCAATGCCGACGCGGTCAAGCCGGTCTGGGACCTGCTCTCGTCGCTGACCACGGTCCATATCAAGGGCAAGCTCGGCGCCGCCTTCGGCTCCTACGGCTGGAGCGGCGAAGCCGTGCGCATGATCGAGGACCGCCTGCGCGGCCTGAAGCTGCGCGTCCCGCTCGAAGGCCTGCGCATCAAGCTGGTACCCGACGCCGGCGAGCTCGAGCGATGCCGAAATCTGGGCGAAAACCTGGCTCGTCACCTGACCGGCCAGAGCGAACACCGCGAACTGGATCTGGCGGCTCTCGCCTGACCCGAACCACAGGGAGACAAACATCATGCCAAGAGCCAAAGTCACCTTTCAGGATATCGACGTCTCGGTCACCGTTCCGGCAGGAACCCGCCTCATCGAAGTCTCGGAAAAAGTCGGTGCCGGCATCGTCTATGGCTGTCGCGAGGGCGAGTGCTGCACCTGCCTGACGAAGGTCATCTCGGGCGCCGAACACTTCGCCCCGCCGAGCATTCTCGAAGACCAGGTGCTCAAGGACAACCTGGCGCCGCGCCGCCACCGACTGGCCTGCCAGGCGCAGATCCTCGGTGGCGAAATCGTCGTCGTGCCGGCATGAGCCGAAGCGCGACGCCTTCTCGTCGTCCTCCAGCGACTACCACCTGGCACGCCAGATTTTGAAGTTCTCGGAAACCGCCCTACAGGAGAAACACACATGGCACTCATCACCTTCAGCAGCCCCTTGCACAGAGACAAGACGGTCTATGCCGTCGCCGGCAGTCACACCCAGACCATCCTCGCGCTGGCCAAGGAGCATCGCATTCCGATCGACTTTGGTTGCCAGGAAGGCGACTGCGGCACCTGCCTGGTCAAGGTTTCTTCCGTCGACGACAAGCGCCGGCCAATGGGCGGACCGCTGAACGTCCGCGAAGTGGCCGCCCTGAGCGAGCTCGGCCACATCAGCAAGGCCGAAATCGAGAAGATGTACGTCGACGACATCCCGCCGACCCAGTGGCGGCTGGCCTGTCAGATGGTTGTCCGCGACGAGGACATCCTGGTCGAGTATCCCAGCAAGTAAGCGAGGCGATCATGAACGCTCCTGATCGCCGGCCCTGGCGTGATCTCCTGTTCGCCGACCTGCTCGCCGTGCCGACCGCCGCAGGCAGCGACCCCAATCGCTTCCTGTTCGCGGCGATGATTGCCAGCCAGGCGGCCCATGCCTGCTGCCTGCCGGCCGATCTTGGCCTCGGCGAAGTAGGCTACCGGCAGCTTCTCGCCGAGTACTTCCCCGGCTGCGCAATCACCACCAGCGCCACCGGCAGGCCCCTCGAACGGGTGCCGGAATGGAGCGAGCTGCACCAACTGCTGCTCGATCATCGCGCTGGCGAACGTCAATCCGAAGCGAGCATCGCCGCGATCGTTGCTACCGCCTGCGCGGGCTCCGACCATCTCTGGCAGGATCTGGGGCTGATCGACCGAGGCGAGCTGACGGCACTGATGTGGGTGAACTTTCCCGCGCTCGCGGCCGCCAACAGCGGTGACATGAAGTGGAAGAAGTTCCTCTACCGGCAGTTCTGCGCGCGCGAAGGCATCTATGTGTGCCCCGCCCCGTCCTGCGGCGAATGCAAGGACTACGCGCAATGTTTTGCGCCCGAGAACTGAGCGCGGACCACCGGACACGGGCCAGTCGCGCGCATCGGCCGCACACCGATGCGCCCCGCCGCCGTGCTCGACAGGGCCACCGCCGCCTACCGCGGCCTGGCGATCGACGATGCTCTCGGCGCCGGCGTTGAATTCCTGACGCCGAACGAGATCCGCCACCAGCACAAGGTCCACCGAGAACTCCGCGGGGGCGGCTGGCTGCACCTGAAGAGCGGCCGGGTCACGGACGCCACGACGATGTCGCCTGGGCCAGGCAACGAGTCAGGCCGGCGCAGCGAGAGGCTGAGGCAGCCTGCCGGAAGCAGTCAGGGCAAGGACATCGAAGGCAGCGAAGACATCGCACTCGACCAGCACCAGACCGAGCTTGGCGCAGAAGCGACGCTCCTTGTCGGTCGGCTTGGCGATCAGCACCCAGCCCGCCGGCTGCGCGGCCGCGTAAATGATGTCGGACATCACCATGCGCTCGGTGTCTCGGTTCAGACGCAAGCCCATCAGAAGATATTGCTTGCCCCTGCGCAGCTTCTTGACCGCTGGCGGGATGGCGAAGCCGCCCATCAGCTCGGTGATGTAGTCGACGTAGTCGGCATCCGACGCTACGTAGGTCGGCTCGGGCTTCGGCGTGCCCATCGGCTTGAACAGAATCGGCAGCGCCGGGTCGATCGCCCTGCATTTCTGATAGGCGGTGCCGTCCCAGGCATAGAGCCGGTAGCGAAAATCGCTGCCGCCCAGGCGGGCCATGCCGACGATCAGATTGTGCGCACGCTCGGCATACGAATCCTGCAGTTGCGTGTCGCGGTTGATGTCTACGACGTAGCGCGGACCTATCTCCCTGAGCCAGTCGTGCACCGCCGCGCGCGTCCACACCGTCTCGCCGTAGGTGCGACTGAGAAATTTGCTCACGGCGTTGCGACCGCGCTTGAGTTCGACATTCATCGCCGCACGCGGGAACTCGTACATCAGCCTGGCGGCCATCGGTTTGCCGCCATTCATGGCCAGGATCAGCGAATCGCTGTCGGCGGGAATCGACGCACCCGTACTTGCGTCGGTCACGTCGGCCAATACGCCGGGTCCGAGATAGGGAACGATGCTGCCGTCCGTGAGGCCGGCAAGCAATCTGTCGTGCAGTTCTGGAGTCATGGGAATCGCTTTGAAGTGGCAGGCAGTACCCTCAGAGCAAGTTCCGGGCCCGCAATGGAGGCACGCAGGGGCGGGCCCTTGCGCAGGGCGCCAGGCCGACTTGTCGCCTTTGCGACAGCGCTTGACGGCGTTTGCCGAACAAGATCCCGCGCTGGCGCCACGCTTGACCCGGTCGTTTTTCGACCCTGCCCGGCGACGCCGGGCGCGAAATTGCGCGCGACGCAGCGATGGGCGTAGACTCGCATTCCGCCGTCCCCACGACGGCACCCTGTCCGGCACCTCCACCGCCACGGTGCCGAATCATTCTGACCAGTTTCGGCGGCAAACAGAGGCTCACCATGCGACAGCTTTCCCCCAGCGGCCAGCAGGCCATCGACGAAATCGGTCGGCGCCACGGCTTCAGCGCCAACGCCGTACTGAGCATGCTCGAATCGGTCATCAACGGCAACGGCAGCATGGCGCAGTTCGCTCATCCCGAGTTCTCCGGCTCCGGTCAGTGGATGCGCGGCGGCATGATCATGGTCTCGGACATGTTCGACAATTACCTGAAGGGGCGCATCGACGGACTGTGCAACGAACTGTCGAACCTGGTCGCCACTCAGCCCGACCTGATCCGCAGTGGCAGTTTTCAGTCGCAAAGCCAGGGCAGCCATCGGCCCGGCCAGCAGCAGAGCCACGCCCACAGCGGGCAGCAACAGCAACAGGGCGACTGCGGGCCAATCGCTGCGGTCAGCCTGTTCGTGCCGCCAGCTCCCGGCAGTTCCGGCGACTGGTGGCCCGGCGATCTGCGCGCACCGAACAGCACCGGCGCGCAGAACGGCGTTCGCTATGCCTACTTTGCGCAGCCACATCGCCTGGCGATCGACGTCGGCGGCACGGTCACCGTCTATGACACGCTCGACCACCAGATCGGCGGTTTCTCACAGCAGCAGTCGGTTGGCGGCACGCTGAGCTTCTCGAGCCAGCATGGCTTGATCGACGTCGCCAGCCTGCCGGTGGTCTCGCCCAGCAGGCAGCCGGCGCAGGCGACAGCAGCGAAACAATCGACACCGGCAGCCGCAACACCGCTTGCCACCGAGCAGCCGGAAAGCCCGTGGCAAGCGCCTGCGCTCGAACTCCCGGCAAGCAGCAGCCAGGCCAGGGACCACACGCCGCAAAGTGCGCCAGCGGCAAGCCGCGATCAGGACGTTTTCGCGGTGATCGAAAGGCTCGCCGACCTCAGGGCAAAGGGCATTCTCAGCGAAGAGGAATTCGCGGCCAAGAAGACCGAGTTGCTGAGCCGCATCTGACACGGCCCTGCCGTTTGCCGCGCGGGGCATGGCGGCGAACGGGGCTGGCCAAAAGGCCAATATCGAACGTTCGGCAGCGTTTGGCAGAAGCCATTGGCCAAGCTGATCCGCCGCGCTGCTCAGATGGTCGACAGGCGCACATCGACCACCCCGCCAATCACCAGAAACTCGTCATCCCCCTGCAAGACCCCGGGCAGCAATCCGCAGTGAAGGAAGACCTTGGTCAGCGGCACTTCAAGCGACAGGATGTAGTCGCCGAACTCGCAGGCGCGCTCGCGGCTGCAGGTGAAGGAACTGAGGTTGTTGAGCAGGATGACCTGCCGGCCACCTTTGCCTTTTTCCAGCACTTCGTGATCGGCGATGCGGTTCACGCCGCGGTAGAGCGTCACCTACGGAGCGCCTGGATGGCGTAGCGCCAGTTCCAGCTGACAGAAGGCATATACCAGATCCAGCTGTACCTCGAGTGCGCCGGTGCCGTAGAGGCCATGCGAGCGCATTTCCAGGTAGCGGCAGATAGGCCTCTCCGGAAGGGTCGAGCAGGGGCTGGCCGTGGTAGCGCGGCAGCAGTCCAAAGCGCCATTCGACCCAGCCTTTTAGGACCGCCCCGTCGCGGCTGTCGGAAGCGAAGCTCCAGCCGCGGATGATGCGTACGTAGTTGGCCTTGCTGCGGCTCTTGCGGCGCGCGCTGGAGGCGCCGCCACTGCCGCCGCGAAAGCCGGCTGCCGCGCAGGCCGCGCCAAAGCCGAAATCTTCCGGACGTTCGAGCCGGAACTGAACCGTCAGGTAATCGCGAAAAACATCGGCGCGCGCGCCAGGTACAGCGGCGCGCAGGCGCTTGAAGAGGTCGCGATGCAAACGGCAACGCCATCAAGACGCAGCGGCCTCGGGCTTCGCCGACAGCTCAGGCTGCCCAACGCCACCGCCGGCAGGTTGCAGCGGCTGATCGGCAGACGCGCCTCGCGCGGCAAGCACGCTTTGTCGTCACCCCGACAAAA
>LBIU01000444.1 GCA_000987445.1 Candidatus Accumulibacter adiacens
GCCGCGGCGGCCCGTCGCAAGGCTGAACGGGCGGCCCAGCAGAGCGCTCCGAAAGCCGCCGCCGTGGCCGCCGTCCAAGTGCCGGTACGCGAGGGAGAAAAGGTATGAAGGCCGGCATGAAGGCAGGCATGAACACCGTCCCCCCGGCTGCCGACCGGCTCGCCTCGCCGCATGCGCATGGCGGCAACTCGGTGGCGCGCACGATGTTTCGGGTGCAGCTGGCGCTGGTGCCGGCAACGGCTTGTGGCTTCTGGCTTTTCGGCTGGCAGGCCTGTTTCCTCTGGCTGCTGACCATTCTTTCATGCCTCGGTTTCGAGGCGCTGGCGCTGAAGATGATGGGCAAGCGGCCCATCAGGCGCTCTCTGGGCGACGGTTCGGCGCTGCTCACCGGCTGGCTGCTGGCCATGACACTGCCCCCGTGGGCGCCGTGGTGGGTGGCCGTCGTCGGCGGCTTCATCGCCATCGTCGTCGGCAAGCAGGTCTTCGGCGGGGTCGGTCAGAATGTCTTCAATCCGGCGATGGTCGCCCGGGTGGCCTTGCTGGTCTCCTTTCCCTTGCCGCTGACGCAGTGGGTGACGCCGCTACCGTTGATGACCGGGCCGGCGCCGGGCTTCGTCGATAGCCTGCACGCCTTTCTCACCAGCCTGCCACCACCCGACGCGATGGCCAGCGCATCGCTGCTCGGCTTCTCGAAGAGCGAACTGGCGCGCGGGATCGATCTGCTGCACGCGCTCGGCGGCGCGCCGGCGCCGCTGATGTCATGGCTTGGCGCGCGCCCCGGCAGTCTCGGCGAATCGGCCTCGCTGCTGATTCTCGCCGGCGGCCTCTACCTGGTGGCCAGCGGCATCATCACCTGGCATACGCCGGTCGCGGTGCTGCTCGGGCTGGCGCTGCCGGCGGCGATCGGGCATGCCGTCGATCCGGCGCGTTACCTGAGCGTTTCGGCGCAGCTGCAGTCGGGTGCGGCGATGCTCGGCGCCTTCTTCATCGCCACCGACTACGTCACCTCGCCGAATACCGGCGCCGGCCAGCTTGTTTTCGGCGTCGGCGTCGGCCTGCTGACCTGGGTAATCCGCAGCTACGGCGGCTACCCCGAGGGGATGGCCTTCGCCGTGCTGCTGATGAATGCGCTGACGCCGGTGATCGACCGCTTCGTCAAGCCGCGCATCCTCGGGCGCGACCGCCA
>LBIU01000445.1 GCA_000987445.1 Candidatus Accumulibacter adiacens
GCTCTCAGCGCGCATCTCGCCAATTGCCTCAAACCGCTGGCCGATCACCCGCAGGTGCGACATCTCCGCCAGCGCGGCATGATCGCCGCTTTCGATGTCCTCAGCGACGACGCGCAGTTCTCCGAGCGCTTCTACCGCGAGGCGCTGGCCAGGGAAATCCTGCTGCGACCGATCGGCAACACGATCTATTTCATGCCTCCCTACGTGATCAGCCACGAAGAGTGCGAATTCCTCGTCGCGGCCGCCATCAGCGCACTGGACAGCACGCTGCACCGATGATCTGGGACGAACTGCAAAGCGAACTCGATGCCCTGCAAGCAGCCGGCCTCAGACGCAAGCGTCGCACCCTGGATCTTCCCTGCGGTCCGCAAGCGCGCGTCGATGGTCGCTCGCTGGTCAGCTTCTGCAGCAACGACTACCTCGGACTGGCCAATGATCCGGTGCTGATCGAGGCGGCCTGCGCCGGTGCCCGAAACTGGGGCGTCGGTAGCGGTGCCTCGCATCTGGTCAGCGGCCACCTGACGCCGCACGCCACCCTCGAGCAGAAGCTCGCCGAATTCACGGGCTTTGCCCGCACCCTGCTCTTCTCGACCGGCTACATGGCCAATCTGGGAATCGTTCCGGCGCTGGTCGGGCGCAAGGACGCGGTCTTCGCCGACCGTCTCAACCACGCTTCGCTGATCGACGCCGTGCAGCTTTCGCGCGCCGACAGCCAGCGCTACCCGCACGCTGACCTGGCGGCACTCGAACGCCTGCTCGCTGCCAGCAGCGCAGGCCGCAAGCTGATTCTCAGCGACGCGGTATTCAGCATGGACGGTAATCTGGCGCCCTTGCCGGGACTGCTGGAGCTGGCCGAACGTTTCGACGCCTGGCTGCTGATCGACGACGCGCACGGCTTCGGCGTACTCGGCGCACAAGGCCGTGGCACGATCGCTCATTTCCGGCTACCCGCGGCCCGACGCCTGCTTTACATGGGAACTCTGGGCAAAGCGGCCGGCGCGGCCGGGGCTTTCGTCGCCGGCGACGCGACGGTCATCGACTGGCTGGAACAACGCGCCCGTACCTACATTTTCACCACGGCCGGCAGCCCGGCGACCGCCTGCGCGCTACTGGCCAGCCTCGAACTGATCGCCGCAGGTGATGAACGACGCAGCCGGCTAGGGCAACTCATCGCCCAGTTGCGCGACGGCCTGGCCGGCACCCGCTGGCGCCTGCTGCCCTCGCCGACGGCGATCCAGCCGGTAATCATCGGCGACAATCACGAAACCCTGCGCATCGCCAGCGCGCTCCATGAGCGCGGCCTGTGGGTGCCGGCGATCCGCCCGCCGACCGTGCCCGGGGGGACCGCGCGCTTGCGCGTATCACTGAGCGCAAGCCACAGCGACGAACAACTTGCGCAACTGGTCGACGCGCTGCGGGACCTGGCATGAGCACGGCCATCGGCAGCGGCCCGGATCTGGCCTTGGTCCATGGCTGGGGGCTGGGCAGCTGGGTCTGGCAATCGGTGCTCGATCGTTTGTCACAGAACTGCCGCGTGCACCTGGTGGACTTGCCCGGCTACAACCCGAGCCCCGCTGACGGCGACCCGCACGGCGCGCTGCCCGACTTCGCGGCGACCGCGCAGGCGCTGCTCGACGCGCTACCCGAGCGGGTCACCCTCTGCGGCTGGTCGCTCGGCGGCCTGCTGGCCATGCGCGCCGCGCTGCTGGCGCCCGAACGGCTATCCGGGCTGGTGCTGGTCGGCAGCACGCCCTGCTTCATGCAGCGCAGCGACTGGCTGACAGCACAAACGCCTGCCCTCCTCGACGGCTTTTCGGCCAGCGTGGAAGCGCAGCCGCAGCAGACCCTGCAGCGTTTCATCGCCCTCCTCAGCCAGGGCGACGCCAGGGCGAGAGCCATCACCCGCACACTCGTCGCCAGTCTGCGTGAGGCCCCGCAGCCCGACGGAAATGCGCTGCGCAGCGGCCTGGAATGGCTACGCGCGGTCGATCTGCGGCCGCGGCTGCCGACCATTGCCACCCGCAGCCTGCTGATCCACGGCCGCGAGGACCCGCTGAATCCGGTCGCCGCGGCCGCTTACCTGCAGCAACACCTGGCGAACGCGCAGCTGGAGATTTTCGATACTGCCGGGCATGCCCCCTTCCTGGCCAACCCGGATCGCTTCGCGCGACTGCTGGACGACTTCTGTCATGCCCCTGTTACCCCCTAAGCCGCGCGTGCGCGAGTCCTTCGCGCGTGCCGCCCCTTCCTACGACGACGCAGCCCACCTGCAGCGCCAGGTCGGCGAGCAGCTGTTGGCCGATTTCGCAGCGTTTCCCGAACCCGGCACGATCCTCGATGCCGGCTGTGGAACGGGCTTTGGTTGCCGCCTGCTGCGCGCACGCTGGCCGAACGCACACATCACCGCCGTCGACTTCGCGACGACGATGCTGGCCGTCGCGTGCAAGGACGCCGATAGCTGCCTGGCCGCCGACATCGAAGCCCTGCCCTGCAGCGACGAGAGCTTCTCGACCTGGTGGTCGAACCTGACCGTGCAATGGTGCGATAGCGGCAAGGTGCTTGCCGAAGCGCGGCGCATTCTGCGTCCCGGTGGGCAACTGGCGCTGAGCACGCTCGGGCCGGAGACCTTTTCCGAACTGCGTGTGGCCTTCACCGGCATCGACCGCCACCGCCACACCCTGAGCTTCAGCGAGCCAGACGCCATCCACGCAGCGCTGACGCTGGCCGGCTTCGCCGAAGTCAGGCTGCAACGGCAGACGATCAACATCCACTACCCGGATTTGAGGACCCTGCTGCGGGCAGTCAAAGGGATCGGCGCCAACTCGGTCGGCGAAGGCGCACGCAGCGGCTTGCTCGGCCGCAGCGCCTGGCAGAGGGTACAGGCCGCCTACGAGCAATACCGCACAGCCGCCGGCCTGCCGGCGCGTTACGACGTCATTCTTGCCTACGCCAGGAAATGAGAGAAGACATGCCTGCTGGTTCCACGCAGCACCAGACCGCCTGGTTCATCACCGGGACCGACACCGAAATCGGCAAGACCTTCGTGTCCTGCGCCCTGTTGCATGCGCTGCGCCGCGCCGGGCAGCGCGCGGTGGCGATGAAACCGGTGGCGGCCGGTTTCGACGACAAGGGACGCAACGACGATGTCGAGCAGTTGCTCGCCGCGTCGTCGCTGCAGGCACCTCGTGAATGGGTCAATCCCTACGGCTTCAAGGCGGCGATCGCGCCGCACATCGCCGCCGAGGAGGAAGGCCGGCGCATCGAATTGCCACACATCACGGCCGCTTTTGCGCGGCTGCAGGCTCTCGCCGACGCGGTGCTGGTCGAGGGTGTCGGTGGCTTCTGCGTTCCGCTGGGGCCCAGCTGCGATGCCGCCGATCTGGCAGCCGCCTTGCAGCTGCCACTGATCCTGGTCGTCGGCATGCGCCTTGGCTGCATCAACCACGCGCTGCTCACCCAACAGGCGATCGCCGCGCGCGGCCTGCCCCTGGCAGGCTGGGTAGCGAATCGCATCGACCCGGAGATGTCGCGCTTCAGCGAGAACCTCGCAGCCCTGAAAGAACGGCTTGCGGCGCCCCTGCTCGGCGTTGTTGAACACGGCACGACACCGGAAAGGGCGGCCCTGGGGCTGCGGCTCCCACCGCAAGGCAGGTGAGGAGTAAGGCGATCGCAGCGCCATGAA
>LBIU01000446.1 GCA_000987445.1 Candidatus Accumulibacter adiacens
TTGGTGGTCGGGTTGCACGGCCAACGCGGATCCTTCTGGCCGGGCTCCTTGGGTGCGCCAATCGAGTGCACGCAGGGAATGAACGTGCCGTCGGTACCGAGGACCGGGAACACGGCCTTGCCCATGCGGGTCATGATCTTCATGTTGACCACGACGTAGGCGCTGTCGCTGATCTCGACGCCGATCTGGGCGATTGGCGAGCCAACCGGGCCCATCGAGAAGGGGATCACGTACATCGTGCGACCCTTCATGCAGCCCTTGAAGACGCCCTTCAGCGTCTCGCGCATCTTGGCCGGGTCTTCCCAGTTATTGGTCGGGCCGGCGTCTTCCTTCTTCTCGGAACATATGTAGGTGCGGTCTTCGACGCGGGCCACATCCGACGGGTCGGAAAAGGCGAGGAAGGAATTCTTGCGCTTCTTGAGCTTGGTGAAGGTGCCGGCTGCGACGAGTTCGGCGCAGAGACGATCGTATTCTTCTTGCGAGCCGTCGGCCCAGACGACCTGGGCGGGCTCGGTGAGGGCCGCAATTTCGGCCACCCATTTTTTCAGGCCTTCATGCTTGACGTAGTCCGGGGCATTGATGGAAACAGTCTGGTTCATGGTAATCACTCTCGAAAGTAGGTGGAGGAGCGGAACTTACCGTGGCGTGGCGCGCGCAGAAGCGGACCAACGGAGCCCGGACCCGCAAAGGCCCGTCCAGCTCAGTCGGGGGCGACGCGTCGGTCGCGGCTGGAAAAAAACAAGCGCGGAGCAGGCGGGGGTGTTCGGCATGCTAGGCGTTGATGCTGCAAGGTTGTCAGTGTTTGTGTAATTATGCCACAGGTCCAACCCGCACTGACGATCCATCGACAATTGCCGCGTTGCCAGCAAGGCCGCTTGGGGCGCTTCTTGGCTGATCGTTAGTCGACTGTTGGGGCGCCGTATGCATCCGCTGTGGCGTGTAACTGCTGCCAGGAGAACGAGTCATGAGCAAGGAAAAGGACCAGCTGCGTGCAGCCGCCCTCTTTTACCACCGCAATCCGAAACCGGGCAAGGTGGCAATACTGCCAACCAAGCAACTGACCAACCAGTACGACCTGTCGATGGCTTACTCCCCGGGGGTTGCGGCCGCCTGCGAGGAGATTGTCGCCTTTCCGGCCGAGGCGAGTACGCTGACCGCGCGTGCCAATCTGGTCGGTGTGATTACCAACGGGACGGCCGTTCTCGGGCTCGGCGCGATTGGTCCGCTGGCGGCCAAGCCGGTCATGGAAGGCAAGGCGGTGCTGTTCAAGAAGTTCGCCAACATCGACGTTTTCGACATCGAGGTCGAGGAACGCGATCCGGATAAGCTGGTCGAGGTCATTGCATCCCTGGAGCCGACCTTTGGCGGCATCAATCTTGAGGACATCAAGGCGCCGGAGTGTTTCTACGTCGAGCAGAAACTGCGCGAACGGATGAAGATTCCGGTCTTCCATGATGATCAGCATGGTACGGCGATTGTCGTTGGGGCGGCGATTCTCAATGGCCTGCACCTGCTCGGCAAGGACCTCGACAAGGTCAAGCTGGTCACCTCCGGCGCTGGCGCTGCGGCCCTGGCCTGTCTCGATCTGCTGGTAATGCTCGGTATTCCGGTGGACAACATCTGGGTGACTGATATCAAGGGGCTGGTGTACGAGGGGCGTGTCGAGGACATGGACGAGATCAAGGCGCGCTATGCCAAGCACACCGACGCACGCACGCTGGGCGAGGTCATCGCTGACGCGGATGTCTTTCTCGGCTTGTCGGCGGGTGGCGTCCTGAAGAAGGAGATGGTGGCCAAGATGGCGCCTTCGCCGTTGATCATGGCGCTGGCCAACCCCAATCCCGAGATCCTCCCGGAGGACGTCAAGGCCGTACGCAGCGATGCGATCATGGCCACCGGGCGCTCGGACTATCCCAACCAGGTGAATAATGTCCTCTGCTTCCCGTTCATCTTTCGTGGCGCGCTTGATGTTGGCGCGACGACCATCACCGAAGCGATGAAGCTGGCTGCGGTCAAGGCCATCGCCGAACTGGCGCGCGCCGAGCAGTCCGAAGTGGCGGTCAAGGCCTACGGCGAGACGGTTGCCAACTTCGGTCCCGAGTACCTGATTCCGAACCCCTTCGATCCGCGCCTGATCAGCAAGATTGCGCCGGCGGTGGCCGAGGCAGCGATGGCTTCGGGGGTGGCGACCAGACCGATCAAGGACCTGGAAGCGTACCAGGACAGTCTTGACGAGTTCGTCTATCACTCCGGCCTGATCATGAAACCGGTCTTTTCGCAGGCCAAGCAGGCGCCACGGCGGATCGTCTTCGCTGAAGGCGGCGACGAGCGCGTGCTGCGCGCCGTGCAGGTGATTGTCGACGAAGGCATTGCCAAACCGATTCTCATCGGCCATCCGGGAGATATCGCCAGCAAGCTCGAGGCCGCCAACCTGCGCGTTCGGCCGGGAATCGATTTCGAGGTCATTTGTGCGGGTCACAACGACTTCTTTGACGACCATTTCGAAGCTTACTGGCGCGAGTATCGAAGGCTGATGGAGCGCAAGGGTGTTTCGGCCGATTTCGCCCGCCGTGAGGTGCGGCGTCGCCCCTCGCTCTTCGCCGCGCTGATGGTACGCATGGGCGACGCCGATGGCATGATCTGCGGCACCTTCGGTCGCCACCGCGTTCATCGGGAGCACGTCGAAAATGTCATTGGCCTGGCGCCGGGCGTCAGGAGTCTGTATGCGATGAGCGTGCTGTTGCTGCCCGATCGCACGCTGTTCGTCGCCGACACCTATATCAACTATGAGCCAACCGCCGAGCAACTGGTCGATATGACGCTGCTCGCTGCTGACTCGGTTCGCCGTTTCGGTGTGACCCCGCGCGTGGCGCTCCTTTCGCATTCCTCCTTTGGTTCCGAGAATTCGCCGACGGCCAGCAAGATGCGCGAAACGCTACGCCTGCTTAGGGAGCGTGCGCCACGCCTTGAAGTCGAGGGTGAGATGCACGGTGACGCGGCGATCGACGATGAAATCCGCCGGCGTGTGTTCCCCAGCGACAGCCGTCTGAAAGGGCAGGCCAACCTCTTGATCATGCCGACGCTCGACGCCGCCAACATCTCCTTCAACCTGTTGAAGGTCGCTTCCGGCAACAACGTCACTATTGGACCCATCCTGTTGGGAGCGGCGCAGCCGGCGCATATCCTGACGCCGACGGCGACCGTTCGTCGCGTGGTGAATATGACCGCTCTGGCAGTGGTCGACCGGTTGATGAACGAGCGCTGAGCATCTGGCCGGCCTTTGACCCGCAGCCTGCGCTTCGAGCCATCCCATAGCGCCGCGCTGAGCGATCTCGCTTGGCGCGGTGGCATGGCGCGCAGAGAAAGCATCAACGCCTTTCTTGAAACCGGCAGAATTGATGTGCTACATTACATAGCCTGTCTATCCCCTTATTTTTTCAGCCGTTGGCTCACGGTGATGGGCTAAACGAGAATTGTTGCCAACTATCGGATCATGCAGGAGGCTTGCGATGCGGATGATGCTGAAAGCAGTAGTGCTGTGGGGGGCGCTGGTGTTGGGTGCCGGTTTGGCCTCGATGGGGGCCGTGCACGCGGCGGACAAGGCCGGAAGCACGAGCGAAGTGCAGAAGAGCAAGGCCCGGGCAACGCAGAAGGCCAAGGCGAGACCGGTCAGCAAGGCGGGTTCCAGCCGGCGGGTCGCCCAGAAAGGCAAGGCCGCACCACGGGTGTCGAAGGCCAAATCCACCCGCGTGGCCAAGGCGAGTCCGTCGACCGCCAGGGCTGGCAGCAGCAGGGCTGCGCGCGCAGCGCAGAAAGCGAGGAATGTGACCCCGGCGACGGCCGGCGGCGTCGACCTGTGGCAGGGCCAGGAGCACCTGGCGGTGCGCTCGGGTTCGGCTCTGGTGATTGCGCAGGATGGCGGTGAGGCCCTGTACGAGAAGAATGCCAGGGTCGTCGTTCCGATCGCATCGATCACCAAGGTCATGACGGCGATGGTCGTGCTTGACTCGATGCCCAACCTGCAGGCCCCGATTACCATCACCGACGACGACGTCGACTACCTGAAAGGGAGTCGATCGCGCTTGCGCGTAGGCTCGGTAATCACCCGTGAAATGGCGCTACTGCTGGCCCTGATGTCTTCCGAAAATCGCGCCGCGAATGCCCTCGGCCGTCACTATCCGGGCGGTTTGCCGGCCTTCATTGCGGCCATGAACCGCAAGGCGGCGTCGCTGGGAATGAGCAGAACGCATTTCGCGGATCCCACCGGTCTGACCAGCCATAACGTATCGACTGCCCACGACCTCGCACGCATGGTGGCCGCCGCGTATCGCTACCCCTTGATTCGCGAGTTCTCGACAACCCCCGGTGCCACCGCCGAAGTGAAAGGGCGTGAGCTCGAATATCGCAATACCAATCAGCTGGTCAAGAGCCCGACGTGGGAAATCGGCCTGTCGAAGACCGGCTACATCCAGGAAGCGGGCAAGTGCCTGGTCATGCAGGCGCGGGTCGCCGATCGCCCGGTGGTGATCGTGCTGCTTGATTCATCTGGCAAGCAAACGCGTATCGGCGACGCGAATCGCATCAAGCGTTGGATGGAGAGTGCGTCGGCGTCAGGCAAGGCAACGCCCGCCTGACCTGCCACAGCGTTTGACAGCCACGGTGCGCCGTGGCTTTTTTTTTGGTGCCGGTGCGCCGGTCGGCCGTGGTTTCTGCGATCATTCCCGACCCGTGCGCTGGAGGAGCGAGGGCCTTGGGCACGGGTCACGCTTCAGGCTGCTCTCCGGCGCTGAGTAGAGCACCTGGCGGTCCGCCCCTGAGGCTTTGCTGCCGCCTGCTGCAACGGCCGTCCCACGTTCGCCGAGGCGCGAATTCTTGCGTCGCTTGTCTGGTAGGATGCGCCGTGATGGAAAAGCTTCTTGCCATTAAATTCGTGGTTTGTATTTGCCGGGCGCTCTTGCCCTGCATGCTGACGGCCGCTCTGCTTGCCGGCAATGCGCACGCCCAGCCAGCCGAGCCGACGATGGTTGCCATCGCTCATCCGGCGAGCAGCGAAGACGTGATTCCACGCGCATCCTTGCGCGCGATCTTTGGCATGCTGCTGCAGAAATGGCCGGGCAACACCCCGGTGAAGGTCTTTGTTCTGCGCGATGACGCGCCCGAGCATGCCAGGTTCAGCAAGAGTGTGCTGCAGGTGTTTCCCCACCAGTTGCGAATGGCTTGGGACCGACAGGTCTTTTCGGGTCAGGGACAATACCCGGAACAGCTTGGTTCGATCCAGGAGATGCTCTCTCGGGTGGCGTCCACGCCTGGCGCAATGGGTTACGTCAAGGCCAGCGAGGTTGATGACAATGTTCGTGTACTCAAAGTTCGCTAGGGCTGTCTTGGGCATCGCCGTGATCGCGGTGTCTTCGCTACCGGCAAGGCCGGCGTGGGCCGTCGATCTTCTGGACGGTGATCTGCAGTTGCATGGCTTCGCTTCGCTGACCCTGGTAAACACCTCGGACAACAACTTTTTCGGGCCGAGCGACGACCAAATAAGCAATGAATACAGCGAGGTCGGAGCGAACGCTTCGTGGCGGCTGACGCCCGATCTGCAACTGTCTGCGCAGTTGCTCTCGCACCGGGCCGGTGGCACGGATGATGGCGGCGTGCGCCTCGATTATGCCCTGCTCGACTGGACCATGGCTTCCAGTGAGGTCGGGCGGAGCGGCATGCGCGTCGGGCGGATCAAGACGGCCTACGGTTTGTACAACAAGACGCGCGACGTTCCTTTTACCCGACCGAGCATCATCCTGCCGCAATCGATCTACTTCGATCGAACGCGCAACCTGACGGTTTCGGCGGATGGCGTGGAGCTGTTCCTGGAGCGTTACGACGAGGACGGTTCGCTTTCTGCCAGTTTTGCCTACGGACAACCGCAGACCAACACCGAGGCGGCGACCGTGGCGCTGGTCGGGCTGAATCCGCCAGGCCATCTCGATTCGAAGCTGGCGCCCGATTTTCAGGTCATTTACGAAGGCTCGGGTGGCAAGTACCGCCTCGGTTTCACTGCCCTGCACCTCGATCTGCGCTACAAGCCGGGCTATTCTGACCGCCTTGGCGCAGGGCGTTTCAAGCTGACGCCACTGATCTTTTCGGCCCAGTACAACGCCGAGAACTGGAGTCTGACCAGTGAGTACGCGAGTCGTCGTATCTCGGTCAGCGATTTCGGCCCGTATTTCTACAACGGCGATGCCATCGGCGAGAGTTACTATCTGCAGGCCACCTATCGCTTGGCGCCGAAGTGGGAAGCGCTCCTGCGCTACGATGTGTACTATGCCGACAAGGGTGATCGCAAGGGCACGGACTTTGCCGCAGCCACCCGACTGCCCGCATTCACGCGCTACGCCAAGGACTGGACCGCCGGCGTGCGCTTCGACGTGACTCCGCAGTTCATGCTCCGCGCAGAAGCGCATCAGGTGGATGGCACCGGCTTTCTGGCGGTGCAGGACAATCCCAAGCCGCAGGATCTCCGTCGTTACTGGGACAGCTTCATGGTCCTCGGTTCGTTCCGCTTCTAGCCGCTTCAGATGCCAGCCCGTTCGCCCCCGGGGAAGGCACGCAGCGCCTTCCGGTTCCTCAGTCTCAAGTGGAAGATCTTGCTGACCCTGGGTGGCGTGATGCTGTCGGTCAACGGTGCGCTGTCCTGGCTTCATTTCCATGACCTGACGACGCGCTTCGAAGTGCAGCGGACGGCGACCAGAGAACGCCTGGTCGCCCAGGCATTTGCGCTACGCACCGACTTTGGACTGCGTTTGCAGGCCCTGGCCGGCATGCTGGCTGCGCTCGACTCGGTCGGCATCAGCCTTTTTCACACCCCGGCAGGCAATGCCCTGTTGCGACAGCACTTCGATAGCTACTGGTCGGTGCTGCAACTCGATTTGGGGGT
>LBIU01000447.1 GCA_000987445.1 Candidatus Accumulibacter adiacens
ATGGACTCGCTGCGCTACTGGGTGCTGGAAATGCACGTCGACGGCTTCCGTTTCGATCTGGCGTCGGCACTGGCGCGCGAACTGCATGCGGTCGACAAGTTGGGCGCTTTCTTCGACATCCTGCTGCAGGATCCGGTGCTCTCGCAGGTCAAGCTGATCGCCGAACCCTGGGACCTCGGCGAAGGCGGTTATCAGGTCGGCAACTTCCCGGCCGGCTGGGGCGAGTGGAACGACCACTACCGCGACACCATGCGCGCGCACTGGAAAGGCGATTGCGGCCTGATCGGCGACTTCGCCAGCCGCCTGACCGGCTCCAGCGACTTCTACCAGCACAGCGGCCGCAAGCCCTGGGCGAGCGTGAACTTCATCACCGCCCACGACGGCTTCACCCTGCACGATCTGGTCAGTTACAACGAAAAGCACAACGCGGCCAACTGCGAAGACAACCGCGACGGTAACGACAACAACCGTTCCTGGAACTGCGGTGCCGAGGGGCCGACCGACGACGCCGCGATCAACGAACTGCGCGCGCGCCAGAAACGCAACATGCTGGCGACCCTGTTCTTCTCGCAGGGCGTGCCGATGCTGCTCGCTGGCGACGAAATGGGGCGTACCCAGGGCGGCAACAACAACGCCTACTGCCAGGACAACGAGATCAGCTGGGTCAACTGGGATCTATCGCCAGCCGATCGCGACTTCCTGGCTTTCGTGCAACGGGTCATTGCCCTGCGCCGCGAGCATCCGGTTTTCCGGCGCCGCAACTTCTTCCACGGCAGCGCCCCCGAGGGTTCGCTGCTCAAGGACATCCACTGGCTGAAACCCGATGGCAGCGAGATGAACGACGAGGAGTGGTCGCACAGCTACGCGCAATGCCTGGGCGTCTATCTCAGCGGCGAGGCGATGCAGGAGCGCGACCGACGCGGCCGCCCGGTACATGACGACAATTTCCTGCTGCTCTTCAACAGCTACCACGAAAACCTCGACTTTCGCCTGCCGGTGCTGCCCGAGGCCTGCGAGTGGCTGAGCGTCCTCGATACGCACGTCGCCAATGGCCTGCAGCCCGACGGCGTCTTCCAGAGCGGCGACACCTACCCCCTCGAGAGCCGTTCGCTGGCTCTCCTGCAGCAAAGGAAGAAATCATGAAACGCCAGCACAACATGCCTTTCGGCGCCGAAGTCCTCGCCGAAGGCGGCGTCCGCTTTCGCCTCTGGGCGCCCGGCGTAAACGCCGTCGGCCTGCAACTTGACGGCGCCGCCGAGCTGCCGATGATCGCCGCCGAGGGCGGCTGGTTCGAACTCACCGTCGCCGAGGCACAAGCCGGCAACCGCTACCTGTTCAAGCTGCCAGACGGCTTGCTGGTCCCCGATCCCGCTTCGCGCTTCAACCCCGACGACGTGCATGCCGCGTCCGAGGTCGTTGCCCCCGCCGACTTCGACTGGCCCGACGGCGAGTGGCGCGGTCGGCCGTGGGAGGAGGCGGTGCTCTACGAGCTGCATATCGGCAGCTTCACCAAGGCTGGCGACTTCGCCGGCGCCATCGAGCGCCTCGACTATCTCGTCGAACTCGGCGTCACCGCGCTCGAAATCATGCCTGTCTCGGACTTCCCGGGGCAGCGCAACTGGGGCTACGATGGCGTCCTGCCCTTCGCGCCGGACGCCGCCTACGGCCGCCCGGAGGACTTCAAGCGGCTGATCGCCGCCGCTCACGAACGCGGCCTGATGGTTCTGCTCGACGTGGTGTACAACCACTTCGGTCCGGAAGGCAACTATCTGCACGCCTACGCGCCCGACTTCTTCAACCCGCGTCACGAAACCCCCTGGGGTGCGGCGATCAACTTCGATGGCGAAGGCAGCCGCGCGGTACGCGACTTCTTTGTGCACAACGTCCTCTACTGGCTGGAGGAGTTCCATCTCGACGGCCTGCGTCTCGACGCCATCCATGCCATCTGCGACGACAGTTCGCCGGACATCATCGAGGACCTCGCCGCTGCCTTCAAGGCAGTGCCGGGACGCGCGCGGCACGTGCACATGGTGCTCGAGAACGAACACAATCAGGCGCGCTACCTCAGCCGCGACGAGTCCGGCCGTCTGGTGCACGCAACGGCGCAGTGGAACGACGACATCCATCACTGCTTTCATGTCCTGGCCACCGGCGAAACCGACGGCTACTACGTCGACTATGCCGCCGAACCGGCACGCCTGCTCGGCCGCTGCCTGACCGAAGGCTTCGCCTATCAAGGCGAGGCCTCGACTTTCGCGGGCGGCAAACTGCGCGGCGAAGCGAGTGCCCACCTGCCGCCGGCCGCGTTCATCAACTTCCTGCAGAACCACGACCAGATCGGCAATCGCGCTTTCGGCGAGCGTCTCAGCCACCTCGCTTCGCCGCTGACGATGGAGGCCGTGACCAGCGTCCTGCTGCTCGCTCCGCAACCACCGCTGTTGTTCATGGGCGAGGAGTTTGCGACCACGCAGCCCTTCCAGTTCTTCTGTGACTTCGGCCCCGAGCTCGCGCGTCTGGTGACCGAAGGGCGCCGCCGCGAGTTCGGGCGCTTTGCGCGTTTTTCCGATCCGGAAGTGCGTGCGAGCATTCCCGATCCGAACGCGCTGGCGACCTTCGAAGCCGGCGTTCTCGACTGGAGCGCGATCGAGCAGGCGCCTCACCGGGCCACCCTCGAATTGCACCGGCAACTGCTGGCGCTGCGTCACCAGTGGATTGCGCCGCGGCTGGCTGGCATGGGCAATGGCGATCCGCAGCTGAAGCTGTTGTCGCCACGTTGCCTGTCGATCAACTGGACACTCGGCGACCGCAGCCTGCTGACCCTGCTGGCCAATCTCGGTGACGATCCCCTCGCCGTCACGCCGCCTGGCGGCCGCCTGCTCTTCGCGACCGCCAATCTCGACGCCAAGGCACTCGCCAGCGGCCAACTGCCGGCATGGTCGGTGGCCTGGCATCTGCACCTCGGAGACCGCCCATGAGCGCCGTCGACGAGAAGCGCCACGACGGACTGGCGCAGCTTGCCGAGTACTGTGGCATCAGTGCCGGCTATGAGGACGTCTGGGGCAAGGCGCACGCGACCTCGGAAAAGACCCAGCGCGCCCTGCTGGCGGCGATGCACTTCCCCGCCGATGCCGATCCGGAAACGCTGTTGCAAAGCCTGCAGGACGACGAATGGCGACGGCCACTGCCACCGGTCAAGGTGGTCACACTCGGCGAGACGCCAACGCTTGCCGTGACGCTGCCGGTGGCGCGTGCCGGCCAGCCGCACCGCTGGATCCTGAGCGCCGAGAACGGTGCCTCGAGCAGCGGCGAGTTCGAGCCCGCCAAGCTGCCACGCCTCGCCGAGCAGCGGGTTGACGGCGTCGACTTCCTGCGCGGCGAACTCGTCCTGCCGCCGCCGGGCGAAGCCGGTTACTACCGCCTGGAAGTCGAACAACCCGGCAGCGGTGGCCTGGCGCAGGTGGCGATGACCCTGGTGGTCGCCCCGGAGAGCTGTTTCCTGCCCGACGCCGTGCAGGGCGACGGTCGCGTCTGGGGGCCGACGGTGCAACTGTACGGCGTCCGCTCGCGGCGCAACTGGGGCATCGGCGACTTCGGCGACCTGCGCACCCTGATCGATCTGTCGGCCGATGCCGGCGGCGGGGTGATCGGCGTCAATCCGCTGCACGCCCTGTTTCCGGAGGACCCGGCGCGGATCAGCCCCTACAGCCCGTCCAGCCGCTGCTTCGTCAACGTGCTCTACCTCGATGTCGAAGCCGTCCCCGAGTTCAGCGAGTGCGAGGCCGCCCGCAATCTGGTCGCTTCCGAGCGTTTCCAGGCGCGGCTAAGACGCCTGCGCAT
Source organism: Candidatus Accumulibacter adiacens (assembly GCA_000987445.1). GTDB lineage: Bacteria > Pseudomonadota > Gammaproteobacteria > Burkholderiales > Rhodocyclaceae > Accumulibacter > Accumulibacter adiacens. Next base: position 3,838 of record LBIU01000447.1, read on the forward strand.
CGCTGACGAAGTCGACTACCCGGAAGTCTCGGCCGCCAAGCGCGAAGTTCTGGCCGCACTTTACCGGCACTTCCGTGACCAGCATCTGGCCCATGACACCGTCCGCGCGCGCGCTTTCCGCCTGTTCCGCACGGAAAGCGGTCTGACGCTCGAATTGCACGCCCGTTTCGAGGCCCTGCAGGCCCATTTCCAGCAGGAAAACCCGGCCGTCTGGGGCTGGCCGGCGTGGCCCGAGGAATACCGCGATCCGCAGGCACCGGCGGTGGCCACCTTCGCCAGCGAACACGCCGAAGCGATCGAATACTCGGCCTGGCTGCAGTGGCTCGCCGACGAACAACTCACCGCCCTCGGCCAGCAGTCATGGCGTCGCGGCGTCGGCGTCGGCCTCTACCAGGATCTGGCGGTCGGCGTGAATCCCGGCGGCTCGGAGGCCTGGGCGTGGCAAGGCGCCTTTGCCGGCGCCGCCTACGTCGGCGCCCCCCCCGACGAGTTCAACCCGGTCGGTCAGGACTGGGGGCTGCCGCCGCTGGTGCCGCACCGCCTGCGCGAAGCCGCCTTCGCACCATTCATCGCCATGCTGCGTGCCAACATGCGCCACTGTGGCGCGCTGCGCATCGACCATGTGATGGGTCTGTCGCGTCTGTTCTGGGTTCCCGTGGGTCGACCAGCGACTGAAGGCGCCTACGTCAACTATCCGCTCGCCGACCTGCTGGCCATCGTCGCGCTGGAAAGCCAGCGCAATCGCTGCATGGTCATCGGCGAAGACCTGGGCACCGTCCCCGACGGCTTCCGGCCGCGCCTGGCGACCGCCGGCGTGCTCTCCTACCGCCCCTTCCTTTTCGAGCGCAGCGAGGACGGCAACTTCAAGCCACCCGCCGAATATCCGCGGCAGGCCCTGGTCGCTGTCAGCACCCACGATCTGCCGACCTTGAAGGGCTTCTGGAAGGGCCACGACATCGACACCCGCGCGGCGCTGCAGCTGTTCCCCGATGAAGCGCTGTTCGACCACATGGTTGTCGAGCGCGCCCAGGATCGCGCGCGCTTTCTGATGGCACTCAAGCACGCAGACCTGCTCCCCGAGGGCGCCAGCGTGCACCCCTTCTCGGTTCCCGAGATCACGCCGGACTTCGTGGTCGCCATCCACGCTTTTCTGGCGAGAACCCCGGCACAGCTGCTGGTCGTCCAGCCCGAAGACATCCTCGGCGCCGTCGAGCAGGCCAATCTGCCCGGCAGCCGCGATGACCAGCATCCCAACTGGCGCCGCCGCCTGCCGCTGGATCTCGAAGACTGGCCGGAAGACGGCCGCTTCGGCGCCGTTGGTGAACAGCTGATCAACGAGCGCGGCACGGCGGTCGTACCGCCTGAGGAAATGGTCATGCCTTCGCGGGCAACGATCATCCCGCGCGCGACATACCGGATGCAGTTCAATCGCGATTTCACCTTTGCCCAGGCCGGCGCGCTGTCGTCCTATCTGGCGGCGCTGGGGATCAGCCACTGCTATGCCTCGCCCTATCTGCGGGCGCGACCGGGCAGCACGCACGGTTACGACATCGTCGGCCATGCCGAACTCAATCCCGAAATCGGCACCACTCAGGAGTTCGAGGACTTCGCCGCCGCCCTCAAGGAAAACGGCCTGTCGCAGGTCATCGACGTGGTCCCCAACCACATGGGGATCATGGGCTCGGACAACGCCTGGTGGCTGGACGTCCTGGAAAACGGTCCGGCCTCGGCCTGGGGCGCCTTCTTCGACATCGACTGGGATCCGCTCAACCGCCAGCTCAAGGGCAAGGTGCTGCTACCGCTGCTCGGGGCCCACTACGGGCAGGTGCTCAACGCCGGCGAACT
>LBIU01000448.1 GCA_000987445.1 Candidatus Accumulibacter adiacens
GCAGACCCTTTCTGAGTGTCGGCCTTCCTGGCGAGCGCATTTCGAGGAGCACCGGAAATCACTGGTCAGGGCGGTATTTGCGGCCTTCACTTTCGTCAATTCCATCCGAATTTTCGCCGATATCCTACAGATCCTCAAAGCGGTCCGTGACGAGAATGGTGCCACGGCGGTTTCCTGGCGGACCTGGGGCCTTTTTCTCCTGTCGCATCTGGCGAGCATTGTCTATTCGCTCGTTTGTCTGGGCGACCTGGTCATGGCGGTGATTTTTTTCCGGCACCGCGCTTGCCTGTTTCGCTATCGTTGCCGCCACATTGTCTTCCAGGCGCCGCTATCGGAAGCGCCGGCTTTCCAGAGCCGGCGCTCGAGGGGAACAGATCGAGGCTCGACCCGCCCGCCTCTGCGCTGCTTTGCCTGGCCCTGATTTCATGGCACGATTGCCGCCATGACTACCGCATCCCCCCTTGGCGATACCCGCGCAGCTTGGTTGCTGGCAGGGGTGGAGTTCTTTTTCGCACTGAGTTGGGTGGTCTATGTCATCTTTCTTCCCGAGCTGCTGGCGCGTGGGGGCATCGACAAGCGCTATCTGCCGTGGATCATTGCCGCTGACCAGCTGATCTTTGCGCTGGCCGACTGGTGGATGGGGGTCGCCGTCGATCGGGCGCGGGCGGCGCTGCGCAGGATCGGGCCGATGCTGGTGCTGCTGTCGGCGGTTTCCGCGCTGGCCATGCTGCTGATGCCCTGGCTGGCCGCGACGCCGGTGCTCTTCCTGTTGGCCATCAGCGTCTGGGTGGCGACGTCATCGGCCTTGCGGGCGCCCCCGTACGTGCTGTTGTCGCGCTATGCCGGACGGGCGACCTTGCCCCGGCTGGCCGGCATCCAGCTGCTCGGGCTGGCGGTGGCGTCGGCGCTGGCGCCCTACCTGGCGATCGTTCTCAAAGGGGTGGATCCGGCGCTGCCGTTCCTGCTCAGCGCCCTGTCAGTGGCTGCTTCCGCCCTGGCGCTGGTCTATGTCGAGCGGCGCTTGCCGGCTGCTGCGCCGATGTCGTCGGCTGCCGCAGATTCGCCGGCAGCCGCCTCTGGGAGCAAGGCCTCGTGGGCCTTGCTGCTGCTCCTTGCTCTGCTGCTTGCCTTGGGGCAACAGGTGCACTCGCTGATCAACTCGGCGGCACACTTCAAGCGCCTGGCGGATCCGGCGTTGCTGCCCTGGCTGATGCCGGTCTTCTGGATCGGCTTCAGCTTCGGTCTGCTCGGCGTCGGTCGCCTGGTGCGTGCGCGTGGCCCGTTGCAGGTGCTGCAGGTGGCCTGTCCCCTCGGCGCGCTGGCACTGGCCGGTGCGGCGCTTTCCGTTTCGCTGGCAGCGCTGCTCCTGAGTCAGTTCATCGCCGGGATCTTCTGGGCCTCCATCCTCTGTGCTTCGATCGGTCTGGCTGCCGAGAGCGGCAATCCGCTGCACACCGGTCGCCATACCGGCGCCTTGATGGCGACACTGGCGGTGGCGGCGTTTTCACGCATCGGGCTGGCGGCGTCCGGTGGTGCAGCGGCGCTTGGTGCGCAGCTGCTCGACTGGCTGCCGGTGGCCTTGTGGTGTGTGGTCGCGGTTATCGTGCGCCGCATGCGTTAATGGGAAAGTCGCGCATGCGACTCACGAAACTCCCGTCTCCCCTTGCCGGGTGAGGCGGGGAATACAGGGAGCATGCTCCCTGCCCGGCGAACGATTCCGGCGTGCAAGCCGGAATCCCCACTGCAAAAGAAGTGGGAAACGCTCATGACTTTCATGATCTGGGGTGTCTCGACGGGTCATGACCGTTAGGCGGCGGCACACCGCGCTTGCGGCCGGCGCTGCCGGCGCGGCAATCAGTGCTCCTTGCCGTCAATCCGCGGCTGCAGCAGGTACGGGATATAGCGCCATCCGAGAATCGCGAAGCAGACAAACCAGCACGCTGCGGCGAGGTCGATCCAGCGCAGGTAGCCGGCGGCATCGATCTGCGGGAGGACGATGCGGATCACGAAGCCGGCGATCATGATCCACAACACGGCCTTGTCGAGGCGATCGAAAACGACTTTTCTGCCGGTGTGACCATTGACGATGCGGATCAACATCGCCGGGATGATCAGGCCCATGGCGCCGAAGGTGAAGACGTGCATCGGCAGCGACCCGACCCACGTGGGCTGCGCGAGCAGGGCCACGAACTCGAGCAGCAGCTGCGCGACGATCGCCAGGTAACCGAGATACATGATGCCGATGTCGAGTCGGCGCAGCGCCAGTTGCGGCTTCCAGAAGGCGAAGCGGGCGAGCAGCAGCAGCGCCAGCAGCAGCCCGGTCCACGCCGATACCGGGGCCGGCAGCAGGCCGGCAAAGACCAGCAGCACGGCGAGCATCTTGATGCCCGTGTCGAGTACGGTGTTGCGCAGGATTTCGGCCTGCAGCGCGTTCTTCATGAACTGGGTCAGCGTTCTTTCGAGCATCACCAGGAAGGCGACGCGGAAAAGCCCCAGGGTCATGCTCGCGCCGGCCTGAAAATACGCCTCGCTGAGCAGCAGATTCTTGGCGACCAGGAACAGCGGCAGGATGATCAGGAAGAAATAGTTGTCGCGGAAGCTATCGTTCTCGCGGTACCGGATCAGTGACCACAGCAGCATGACCACGATCGACGCCAGAAAAAGATTGCTGGCGACGCTGAAGACGAGCGGTGGCAGCGCACCGGCATACCACATCGCGGCGCGTTCGAGCAGCCAGGCGCACACCAGCAGGACCAGCGCCGTGCCGTGGTAGCCGCGAATCTTGACCCAGTTCTTGGTCGAGGTCAGCAGGAAGCCGCCCATGACCGCCCAGCCGAAACCGAAGAACATTTCGTGCGCGTGCCACTGGACGGACGAAAACGGCGCCGGCGGCGCGGCCAGCGCTCCCGAGAAGAGCAGCGCCCAGAGAAGCGGCAAGGTGAGTCCGGAAAGGCAGGCAAGGGCAAAGAAGGGTCTGAAGCCAACCAGCCATAAGGGTCGTTCGGAGAAGCGCATGTTCCGGGGGGCTCGATGAGGGGTTGGCGGGAGAGGCGCCGGGCCGTCTGCTGCGGGCGCGTTGTGAACTCGTGAAATTGTGACTTTGTGAACTCGTCGGCGGGATTCTCGCGTAGCGGACAGCGCCTGGCTTTGATCTAGAACGGCGCCGGGCACAAAAAGCGCAGCGACTGGCCGCTCTCGGGGTGGGTGAAGGCCAGCGCCTCGGCATGCAGCATGAGGCGTGTGCCCTGCACCCCGGGTTCGGCGTTGCCGTAAAGTGCGTCGCCGATGATCGGGTAGCCGAGGGCCTGCAGGTGCACGCGCAACTGGTGCGTGCGCCCGGTCAGGGGGAGGAGCAGCAGGCGTGAGCGCTTTGTGGCCGGGTCATGGCCGAGCACCTGATAGCGGGTGAGCGAGGGCTTGCCGGCGAGCGGGTCGACTTTCTGGCGCGGCCGTCGCGGCCAGTCGGCACTCAGTGGCAGGTCGATTTCGCCGCTGGCCGTGGGTAGTCGGCCGGCGACGAGCGCGACATAGCGCTTGTCGACCTGTCGCTCGGCGAACTGGCAGCTCAGGCGCCGCTGCATCTCCTTTCCACGGGCCAATACCAGGAGTCCGGAGGTGTGCATGTCGAGACGATGGACGATCAGGGCATCGTGGAATTCGCCCTGCAGGCGCTGGCTCAGGCAATCCTGTTTGTCCTCGCCGCGACCGGGCACCGAGAGCAGGCCGGCGGGCTTGTTGACCACCAGCAGGGCCGCGTCGCCGTAGAGGATTTCTGGCGCGCCGTGCGGCAGTTCGCGAGCGTCGGCGGTGGCGGCGTTGGGAGCGTTGGGAGCGTTGAAAATGGGGGCGGTTGAGGGGGAAGTCATGGGCGCGGCGGTCGGGGGCAAGTCAATGCTCGAACGGGATGAAGGGCGCGATTGTCGCGCCAAATGCCCGCCAAGGGCAGGAGCCGACAAATCCATTACACTGCACGGGCACTGCCGTGCCCCGCCGGGAGCGATCCAAGAGCGCTTCCAGCAAGGACCACCCACTTCCAGGAGAACCGCTTGAGCACTGCCATTCCAGAGTTGACGACGATGGCCATCGAACTGAACGAGGGCCTTGCCGAGATCACGCTGAACCGCCCGGAGCGGTCGAATGCGATCAATCAGGCCATGTGGCAGGAATTGCGCATGGCCTTTTGCTGGGCCGACGAGAGCGATGAGGTGCGGGTGGTGATGCTCAGCGGCGCCGGCCGGAATTTTTGCGCCGGCATCGATCTGGCGATGCTGGCGGGGATTGCCGAGACCGTTGCCCATCGCGACCCGGCGCGCGGACGCGAGGCGCTGCGCCGGGTGATCCTCGACTTGCAGGATTGCCTGTCGAGCGTCGAACGTTGTCGCAAGCCGGTACTGGCAGCGATCCACGGGGCCTGCATTGGTGGTGCGATTGATCTGGTGACCTGTTGCGACATGCGCTATGCCGCCGCTGACGTGCAGTTCGCGGTGCGCGAAATCGATGTCGGCATGGCCGCCGACGTCGGCACCCTGCAGCGCCTGCCGCGCCTGGTGCCTGACGGAATCGCGCGCGAGATGGCCTATACCGGGCGCAAGGTCGATGGCTTCGAGGCCAAGCTGATCGGCCTGATCAACCAGCTTTTCGAGACCCCGGAGATGCTGCTCGACGGGGTTCGTCAGATTGCCCGGACGATCGCCGCGAAATCGCCGCTGGCCATCCGCGGCAGCAAGGAAATGCTCAACTACGGGCGCGATCATTCGGTGGCCGACGGCTTGAACTACGTGGCCACGTGGAATGCGTCGATGCTGACCTCGACCGATCTCCAGGAAGCGATGACCGCCATGCGCGACAAGCGTCCACCCAGTTTCGGCGATTGAGGGGCGAGCGCCGACGGCTCCATCGAGCGCCGTGACTACTTTTCTGCACCACGTCGGGCTGGCCGCACCGCTGTTCGTCCTGGTGCTCGCCGGTTACCTGCTGATGCGCGCCTGCAACTGGCCGAAGTCGATGTCCGAGAACCTCTCGCGTTTCGTCTTCTCGGTGGCCCTGCCGGCGATGCTGTTCCGCATGATGAGCGACTTCTCGAAGCTGCCGCCGGTCGATGCCCGCCTGCTGGTGGCTTTTTTCGGCGGTTGCCTGATCGTTTTCGTGATCGGCCGCCTGCTCGCCTGGCGGCTGTTCGCGCTTGATGGCGTCGGGCAGTCGGTATTCGCGCTTGGCGGCGTCTTCTCGAACAATGTGCTGCTTGGCCTGCCGCTGGCCAAGGTCGCTCTCGGCGAGGCGGCGGTTCCGTCGGTGGCTCTGGTGCTGGTGTTCAACGCCTTGATCCTGTGGACGCTGCTCAGCGTGTCGGTCGAGTGGGCGCAGCATGGCCACTTCTCGGTG
>LBIU01000449.1 GCA_000987445.1 Candidatus Accumulibacter adiacens
ATATCGGCGAAGCTCTCGGCGATCACCGCCCGGAAGCCGAAGTCAAGCAGCGCCCATGGCGCATGCTCGCGCGAACTGCCACAACCGAAGTTCTTGCGCGTCAGCAAGATCTGCGCCCCCTGATAGCGCGGCTGATTGAGGACAAAACCGGGCTTCAGCGGGCGCTGCGAATTGTCCTTGCCGGGCTCGCCGACGTCCAGGTAGCGCCATTCGTCGAACAGGTTCGGGCCGAAGCCCGAGCGCTTGATCGACTTCAGGAACTGCTTGGGAATGATTGCATCGGTATCGACATTGGCCCGATCAAGCGGCGCGACCAAGCCTTCAAGACGAACGAACTTGTCCATGCTCTTCCTTGTATGGCGCCCCTATTTGGCAGCCTTTTCAATCGCCTGCCCACCCTTGGAGATATCCTTGCCAACGCCCTGCATGGTGTTACAGGCAGCCGTCAGCGAAGCAATCGCGACCAACGCCCCCAATAGCCGTATCAAGCGTTTCATGCCTTCTCCTTTTCGTCAGAGCCACTCGCGGACATCACAGAAATGCCCGGCAATCGCCGCCGCCGCGGCCATCTCCGGGCTGACCAGATGGGTGCGACCACCGGCTCCCTGGCGCCCCTCGAAGTTGCGATTCGAAGTCGACGCGCAGCGCTCGCCGGGTTCGAGGCGGTCGGCGTTCATCGCCAGACACATCGAGCAACCGGGCTCACGCCACTCGAAGCCGGCGGCGCGAAAGATCTGGTCCAGCCCTTCTTCCTCGGCCTGCCGCTTGACCAGCCCGGAACCCGGGACGACCAGCGCCAGGCGGATGCTGCCGGCCACCTTCTTGCCGCGGACGACCCCGGCAGCGGCACGCAGGTCCTCGATCCGTGAATTGGTGCACGAGCCAATGAAGACCTTGTCGAGCGGGATCTCCCGGATCGGCAGATCGGCGGCGAGCCCCATATAGACCAGCGCCCGTTCCATCCCCTCGCGCTTGACGGGATCAGGCTCCTGCGCCGGATCGGGCACGCGGGCATCGATCGCCACCACCATCTCGGGCGATGTCCCCCAAGTCACCTGCGGCAGGATGTCCTCGGCAGCCAACTCGATCACGCGGTCGAACTCGGCACCGTCATCGCTGCGCAAGGACCGCCAGTGGGCGACGGCACGCGCCCACTGCTCGCCTTTTGGCGCAAAGGGGCGACCACGCAGATAGTCGATGGTCACCTCGTCGACGGCCACCATGCCCAGCCGTGCCCCGGCTTCGATGGCCATGTTGCACAGCGTCATCCGCCCTTCCATCGACAGGCCGCGAATCGCGCTGCCGGCAAACTCGAGCGCATAGCCGGTGCCGCCGGCGGTACCGATACGGGCAATGATCGCCAGCGCCACGTCCTTGGCCGTGATGCCCTTGCCGAGAACACCTTCGACATTCAGCAGCAGGGTCTTCGACTTCTTCTGCAGCAGGCACTGCGTCGCCAGCACATGCTCGACCTCGGAGGTACCGATGCCGTGCGCCATGCACGCGAAAGCGCCGTGCGTACTGGTATGCGAATCACCGCAGACGACGGTCATGCCGGGCAGGGTCGCGCCGTTTTCCGGGCCGACGACGTGCACGATGCCCTGCCGCGGATCCTTGAACGGAAAGAAAGCCAGGGCGCCGACTTCGCGAATATTGGCATCCAGGGTCTCGACCTGCAGGCGCGCGACCGCGTCCTCGATGCCGCGGTCCCAATGATCGGTGGGCGTGTTGTGGTCCGCCGTAGCGACGATCGACGACACCCGCCACGGCTTGCGGCCGGCCAGCTTGAGGCCCTCGAAGGCCTGCGGACTGGTCACCTCGTGCACCAGGTGGCGATCGATATAGATCAGCGCCGTTCCGTCCGCCTGCTGGTTGACGACGTGGTCCTGCCAAAGTTTTTCGTACAAGGTCTGCGGCATAGGTCGACGATCCGACGTGGTTCGGCCCCGATGGGCCAATAGAGGGCAGGATTATGTCACACCGCGCCGGCCGCTGTCAGTACGCCGGCCGAGCGAGACAGCGACCGAAATCGGGCGTTCGGCTGGCATGCTGCGGCTTACGTCACCGCTCACGGTCGCATGGAACATGGGCCATTGCCGTGGATCGTCCTGCGCGACCTAGCGCACCAGAAGCCAGAATCCGCAGCCGCCGCCACGCCTCTCCGTAGGAGCCCGATTCATCGGGCGATAGACTGCAGCCATGAGCAAGCTCACGACAGCCACTACTGCAGCAGCGCCATGCCCGCAGCAGCAGCAGCCTTGTCGAAAGTCATCACCGCAGAACATCCGGCCGCATTCCCCATACGCTCGATCAGGCAATCCGAAAAATCGGCCTTCCCAGCTTCGAACGCGCGCAGCGCCTTCCACACGACTTCCGCCTCTTGGACCATCAACTGCCGAATACTCAATATACGACGCAGGATCTCGACGACCTCGACGCGTGCCGCCCCGTAGCAGCTTTCGCACACCCACACCAGTTCCACGAGCACCACCAGCCCGATGAAACCCGGCGTCGCCGAATCACACACCTGCTCGATAAGTTTCGTCGCCTTTGGCGACTGCAGGGGATCGTCCTGGGCGATATAACGTACCAGCACATTGGTATCGATACCGATCACCGGTCCCGCCCGCGCACGGCTCGCTCACGGATCGCCTTGTCCATGTCCGCAATGGCAACGGGACTACCCGGCTTTCGCAAGAGCCCCTTGAGCGAGCGCACATCATCGACAGCAGGCTTGATTGCGAACCCACCGCTCTCCAACTCAACGAATTCAACCCGATCACCACTGTCCAGGCCCATGCGTCGTCTCACATCCGCCGGAATCGTCACCTGCCCTTTGCTGGTCATCACCGCCATTGCCACGCCCACTCTCCTTACCTATTGAATACTGCCTTACTTTAGAGTAAGCGCAACCGAACAGCAAGAAGGCTTCATTCAGGGGCCAACTGCTCATGCCGCCTCGACGTCCAGAGCTGTCCCGGCAACGCTTACTGACTCACCCCA
>LBIU01000450.1 GCA_000987445.1 Candidatus Accumulibacter adiacens
TAGATCAGATCCTCCTCGGCGTCGCGGAAGCGCATGTGGCCACGCAGATACTCGGTCCCTTTCTCGGCAGCTTCGAGAAAACTGTCTTCGCCGGTCAGCATGTAGGCCGAGGCCATGCCGTAAACCATCCGCGAAATGGTGTCCGTCTCCTGCAGGTAGTCGCCTTTCTTGCCGCCGGCCAGATGCAGGATGGTGCGGTAGTTGCGGTAGTCGATCGACTGGCTGGGGTAGTTGAACTGCCAGCGCAGGTAGCTGCTGGCGATCGAGCGAATCTGCTTGATCCACCAGTCGGCCTCCTCGTGACGGTAAACGCCGGCGCCTTCGCCCGGGAAGACCATCGATTTGACCTCGGCGCGCAGTTCGCCGGCTTGCGGATAGAACACGCAGTAGGCAAACACCTGCTGGCCCGGCTGCAGCATTTCTGCCATGCGCGCGGTGCAATCCTGGTATGAGTCCTCGAGGTTCTCGGCAATGCGGGCGTAGGTGTTTGGCGTGAGATGGGCGCGGAACTCGCTGCCGTCGCTGGTCTTGAGATCGAAACTGCGGGCGCTGCGATCGACCTGCGTGACGTAACCGGAAATGCTGTCCGAATAGGAATAGGCTTGCGTCTTCATGACTGCTCCTCGCGATTATGGAATATTTTTGTTCAGCCTGAATGCTGCCGCTACCTTAGCCGCGACTTCGGCGGGTGGTCAACTGCTAATTGCCGATTGCATGCGGCGCTGTCTTGCATCGCTAAATCATGCTTTTGACGGATCCGCGGGGCGGGCAGCAGAGCTGCTGGCCCGCGCGGAAGAACGGCCTACTTGAGGACTCCCATGCACCCACACGATAGCCAGAATCTGATGAACGTGCTCGATGACTTGGGCATTGTAACCGGCAGCGTCGAGCATCCGCCGCTGCGCACCATGGACGACAGCAAGCGCCTGCGCGGCGATCTGCCGGGAGGCCACGCCAAGAGTCTCTTCCTGAAGGACAAGAAGGGCGGCTACTGGCTGCTGGTGGCGCTGGAGCAGACGCGCGTCGACCTGCGCACCGCGGCCAGCCTGTTGCAGGCGCCGCGCTTCTCGTTTGCCACCGAGCAGGACCTGGCGCGTTTGCTGGGCGTTGTCCCTGGGGCGGTATCGCCTTTCGCGGCGATCAATGATGTGCACGGCGAGGTCTGTGTCGTCCTGGAACGGCGTGTGCTGGAGAGCGG
>LBIU01000047.1 GCA_000987445.1 Candidatus Accumulibacter adiacens
TCCCTGATGCCCCTCTTCCAGAAAGCCGCTTTCAGCACGACCGTTGCCAAGCTGCGCGATCTCCCCGCCGATTCGCAGTGTGAAGTCGCGTTTGCCGGGCGCTCGAACGCTGGCAAGTCATCGGCCATCAATACGCTGGCCAATCACACCCGCCTGGCCTTCGTCTCCAAGACACCGGGGCGAACGCAGCACCTCAACTACTTTCTGCTCGAACCCGGAAAGTACTTCGTCGACCTGCCGGGCTACGGCTTCGCCAAAGCCCCGGAGGAGATCCGCTCGCAATGGGAAGGCCTGCTGGCGCCCTACCTGCGCCATCGTGACGCGCTCTGCGGTCTGGTGCTGATCATGGATAGTCGCCATCCGCTGACCGAACTCGACTTGCAGATGTTCGGCTGGTTCGCGCCGACCGGCAAACCCATTCACATTCTGCTGACCAAGGCAGACAAGCTGAACCGCCAGCAACAAGCGCTGGTATTTCGCGAGGTGCAGGAGGTTCTCGCCGAGATTGGCGGGAACTTCAGCCTGCAGATGTTCTCGAGTCTGCAGAAATCGGGCGTCAAGGAAGCAGAGACGGTCCTCGCTGGCTGGCTTGATCTACCGCTGAAGGACGAACCGGCCCCGCCCACCGGACTGCCCAGCGAGAAGAAGGCGCGCCCCAAGAAGCGCGGCGCCATCGGCTGGAGTGCACGCAGCGGCGGCAACGGCGCCAAGAGTCACTAGCCGAGGCGACGCAAAAAAAAGCCCCCGGCAAAGGGGGGCCGGGGGCAACATGCCTTACAGGAATAAGGCACCCGCTCAGGGAGGTGAAGCGGGGGATGGCCAAGCCATCCGCCTGTTAAGAGCGCAGAGGCCAACGATAGTTCCCGGCAGGGGCCTCTTTTCCATCAATCGTATCTATCTAAACATAGCGAATTCTATGGACTACCCAGTGGCCCCAAAAAAAACAGACCCTAGAGCAGCCCCGCAAGCTGGCTTCCCTGAAACGCGTATGCGCCGCATGCGCCGCGACGACTTTTCCCGCCGCATGATGTGCGAATCGCGACTGAGTGCCGACGATCTGATCTACCCGGTATTCGTCCTCGACGGCGTCAACCGCGTCGAGCCGATCGCATCGATGCCGGGCGTTGCACGGCAGAGCCTGGACCGGCTATTGAAAACGGCCGAGCAGGCGCTGCAACTGGGTATCCCGGCACTGGCGCTGTTCCCGGTCATCGACGCCGCCGGCAAGACCACCGGTGCCGAAGAAGCGTACAACCCGGAAGGCCTGGTGCCGCGCGTCGTTGCGGCGCTGAAAAAGGAATTCCCCGGCCTGGGCGTGATCACCGACATCGCCCTCGACCCCTACACCAGCCACGGCCAGGACGGCCTGATCGAGGCCAACGACCCCGCCGGCTATGTGCTCAACGATGAAACGCTGGAAGTCCTCGCCAGGCAGGCGCTGGTGCATGCGCAGGCGGGCGCCGACATCGTCGCGCCATCGGACATGATGGACGGTCGAGTGGCTCGCATCCGCCACGAACTCGATGCGGCGAGGCAGATACACACGCGCATCCTGGCCTATTCGGCGAAGTACGCTTCGAGCTTCTACGGCCCGTTCCGCGACGCCGTCGGCTCCGCCGGCAACCTTGGCAAGGGCAACAAGAACACCTATCAGATGGACCCGGCGAACAGCGACGAAGCGCTGCGCGAGGTGGCCCTGGACCTCGCCGAAGGCGCCGACATGGTGATGGTCAAACCGGGCATGCCCTACCTGGACATCGTCCGGCGGGTCAAGGAAACTTTCCAGGTACCGACCTACGCCTATCAGGTCAGCGGCGAATACGCGATGCTCAAGGCCGCCGCCCAGAATGGCTGGCTGGACGAACAGGCATGCGTGATGGAAAGCCTTCTGGCCTTCAAGCGCGCGGGTGCCGACGGCATCCTGAGCTACTTCGCCCTCGGCGCAGCAGCCTGGTTGAAAGCACCTAGGTGAGGCCGGGCGCTGCACGCCAGCCGCGAAACCCCTTCTGCGCGGGCCTCTCGACGAAACGGTAGAACAGTCCGCCTGCCAGCAGGCTGGCTACCCAGGCGAGCGCGATACCGCCGAGATTGAGCCACGGGTCCGCCAGGGCGACCCGGGCAACCAGCGCATTGATGATCAGGCAGACCGGAAAGTGGATCAGGAACACGGAGTAGGAAATCTGCCCCAGGTAGGCGAGCAGGGACGACTGCGGCCAGCGCGCCAGAAAACCATAGCGGCTTGCCAGACCGAGGGCCAGAGCCACCACCAGGGCCACGGCGATGCGCGCACGATAGTCGAGCACCAGGGCCATGACCACGGCCAGGGCAATCAGCAACAACCAGCGCGCCGCGTACTTCGCGTTTGCCGCCCAGTAGGCCAGAACCCCGAGCGCGTAGGAGCCGAAGAAATACAGCGCCCAGTTATCCCAGGCGCCGTCGCGGTTGAAGTGATACAGGGAAGCCAGCGCCAGCGTGGCGACCAGCAAGACGCCGACCACTGCCGCCGCCATGATGCCGCGACCGATGCCGCGCGCCAGCCAGAGGGTAGCCAGCAAGAGCGCGAACAACTGGAAATCGATGGCCACGTACCAGACCCCCGCCGACAGACCCTCGTAGCCAAGGACGCCTTGCAGGAGCAGCGCGTGGGCGAGGAATTGCGGCAGCGTCGGCGGCTGCGGAATGGAATCGTGGGTCATCAGGGCGCGAGCAATGGCCGCGCAGACAATGCCGACCAGCAAGGCGGCGAGGTAGGGCACGGCCAGCTTCAGATAACGCTTCAGGAGCAGCCGCAAGGGCTGCACGGACACCAGGCTGCCTGCCGGAGCAAGGCTGCGCGCGGCGAGAAAGCCGCCAAGGACCAGAAACACCTGCACCACCGCGCGCGCGTGCTGGCTCAGCCAGGAGAGCGGGTCCGGAATCAGCAAATAGGCGTGGTCGGACATGGGCCCGTAGAAGGCCAGATGATGGAGAACGATCAACTGCAGCGCCACGGCCTTCAGCGCATCGATGAATGGCAATCGGGAAGTCACTTCAGGCGCCACTCGATTCAGCCGGCGAGGAAGCGTTGCCGGAACTCGTCGAGCGGCATCGGCTTGCCGCGTAGATAACCCTGCATTTCGTCGCAGCCTTCGTCGGCCAGGAAATCGCGCTGCGCCTCGGTCTCGACGCCTTCGGCGATGACCGTCAGTTGCAGGCTGTGGGCAAGGGCGATCACCGCGCGGGTGATCGCCCGATCCTCGGCATCGTCGGGCAAGCCCCGGACAAAACTCTGGTCGATCTTGAGTTTGTTGAGCGGTAGACGTTTCAGGTAGGCGAGGGAGGAATAGCCCGTACCGAAGTCGTCGATCACCAGGCCGAGTCCCATCGCCCGCAGCGCGTCGAGAACCTGAACGCTGTTCTCGGCCTGGCTCATGATCGCGCTTTCGGTGATCTCCAGTTCGAGGAATTGTGGCGAAAGACATGAGGCTTCCAGGGTCTTGCGTGCCGTTTCCTGGATTCGACCGCGCCGGAATTCGATGCCGGAAACGTTGATCGACAACACGCCCGGCTTGCAGCCTGCGTTAACCCACGCCGCCCACTGGCCAGCGGCCGTCTGTTGGACCCATTCGCCGATCGGGACGATCAGTCCCGATTCCTCGGCAAGCTTGATGAACTCGCCCGGCATCACCAGACCCAGTTCGGGACGCAGCCAGCGCACCAGCGCTTCGGCGCCGACCAGCTGGCCGCTGCGCAGCGAGAACTGTGGCTGCAGGAAGACCCGCAACTCGCCGCGATCGATGGCCCGCCGCAGGTCGGTTTCCATCTGCAGGCGCGCCAGCGAGGACTGCGTCAGTTCCTTGGTAAAGAACTCGTAGGTGTTGCGTCCGCGCTCCTTGGCGCGGTACATGGCCACGTCGGCATTCTTCATCAGCGTTTCGGCGTCACCGCCATCCTGGGGAAAGAGGCTGATGCCGATGCTGGCCCCGACGTAGAACTCCTGCTCGACGGTCACCGGCGAGTCCTGCAAGAGGCTCAGAATCTTCTCCGAGATATGCGAAACAGCGGCTGGATCGGCGAGATCCTCGATGATGATCAGGAACTCGTCACCACCCAGGCGACCGACCGTGTCCGCTTCCCGCCGCAGTCGGGTCAGGCGCCGCGCCACTTCACAGAGAACGCGATCGCCAACCTGATGACCGAGGGTATCGTTGATGTTCTTGAAGCGATCGAGGTCGACGAACAGGACGGCCAGCCCGCGCTCATCGCGGTGGGCACGCTGCAGCGCCTTGTGCAGGCGATCACCGAGCAACAGACGGTTGGGCAGGCCGGTGAGCGGATCGTGATGGGCCTGATGGTCGAGCTGATCGTGCGCCTTGCGCAGTTCGGTGATGTCCGAGAAGACGCCCACGTAATGGGTCACGCAACCCTGTGCATCCTCAACTGCGCTGATCGTCAGCGACTCCAGAAAGGCCTGACCGTCCTTGCGCCGATTCCACAATTCGCCCCGCCAGCGCCCACAGGTGCGCAAGGTCCGCCACATCTCACGGTAGAAGTCCGGGTCCTGAAGGCCCGACTGCAGGATGCGCGGGTTGACACCGACGACATCCTCCTCGGAGTAACCGGTGATCTCGGAAAAGGCCCGGTTGACGGCGATGATCTCACCCTCCGGCGAGGTGATGGTGATGCCTTCGGCGCTGCTGTCGAAAACCGTCGCCGCCTGCTGCAGGCGTTGTTCCATACGCTTGCGATCGGTCACGTCGAGCATGATTCCCACCAAACCGCCGGCCGCGTCGCCGGAAACGCCGTAGATCGCCTTGTGAAAGACAACGTCGCGGTACTGGCCATCGGCGCGCAGGACCTGCGTTTCGTACACCTGCGAACCGAGGCGCTGAAAAAGCGCTTCGTCAGCCGCCATATAGCGATCGGCCAGCGCGCGCGGCGCGACATCGTAGACGCTTGCCCCGACCACTTCGCTACGCGACTTGCCGATCATTTCGAGGAAGGCCTGATTACAGCCGAGATAGAGGCCTTGGCGATTCTTGTAGAACACCGGTCCCGGGATGGCCTCGACGAGTTGGTGCATGAAGTCAAGTTGCTGCGATAACTCGTACGTGCGTTCGGCCACACGCTGCTCGAGTTCGAGATGACTTTTCCGCAGGGCCTCCTGGGCCGCGCGATGCGCCGTCACATCCTCGTGCGTCCAGATCCACGTCTGGCGTTCGTCGCCTGCGTCGATCGGGCGGCCGATGACATGGACCCAGATCGGCAAGCCGTCGCGCCGGTAAAAAAGGATTTCTCCCTCAAAGGCCTCGCCCGCATTAGCCTCGCCATAGAGCTGCTGCCCGGCGTCTTCCCAGGCTTCCTGACTGGCATAGAGCAGACGCGTCGGCTGTCCCGTCAAGCCGCCCGGTGGATAGCCGTAAATCTCCTCGAAACGGCGATTGCAGCGCAAGATGGTGCGCTCACGCTGATAGGCGATGCCGATCATCGCGTTGTCGAAAATCAGCTGTTGCTCCCAGAGGCTTTCGACCAGCGCTTCTTCGGCTGCGCGACGCGCGGTGATGTCCTGGAACAGCCAGATATGGCCTTCGTCATGGTTTTCCGGGTTGAGCAGACTGCCGGTCACCTGGCACCAGATCGGCGTGCCATCGGCCTTGCAGTATTCGACCTCGCCGACGAAGGTGCCGAGTTCGTCGATGCCACGCAGGGCGCGTTGGCCGGCTTCGTTCCAGGCCGGCTCATTGGCGAAGCAGACGCGCGTCGATTGGCCGATCAGTTGCCCCGGCTGATAGCCGAAGATGCGCTCGAAGCTCGGATTGCAGCGCTGAATGATGCGCTCACGCAAGAAGGCGATGCCGATCGGCGCCCGTTCGAAGATCAGCGTCTGCTCGCGCAGCAGCGCGTCCATGGCATGGCTCGCCAGGCGCTTCTCGGTGATGTCTTCGTAGAGCCATATGTAGCCATCCTGGGGCTTTGCCGGGTTGATCATGCTGCCGGTGATATGGCTCCAGATCGGCGTCCCGTCGCGGCGAATGAAGGCCGTCTCGCCACGGTAGATACCGGTTTGGGTAATTGCTTCGTACGCCTTGCGTCCGGTTTCCAGCCAGGCCTCGTCACTCGGGTAGTAGATGCGGGTCAGCTGACCGATCAATTCCTCTGGCGCATAGCCGAGAATCTCGGCGAAACGCCGATTGCAGCGCTGGATGGCACGCTCGCGCAGGATGACGATGCCGGTCTCGGCGTTCTGAAAAATGAGCTGCTGCTCGCGCAGCAACTGTGCGCTGGCTTGGCGTGCCTCGACCTCCTGGGTGATGTCGCGCACGATCCACACGGCACCCTGCCCGGGTGCGCCAGGGTCGATCGCGCGGGCAATCAAATGCGCGACAAAGCGACTGCCGTCGCGGCGCGCCAGTGGCATTTCGACGTCGAGGATCTGGCCGACGCTCAGCGCCGCACGCGCTTGCCGGCGTAGCACCTCACAAGCCGCGCTGTCGGGGTAGAAAACAAGATCCTGCTGGCCGACGAGCGTCCCAGCCGACCAGCCAAAAAGCGCTTCGGCACGAGGATTGCAGCGGTACACCCGACGATCGCGCGTGCACACCACGGCAATCCCCGAATGCTCGAGAATGGCCTTGTACTCAAGTAGCTGTTGTTCCAGTGAACCCGACTCTCTCATGGCGCCCGACGGAAATTGCTGCCGGCAGAGTCTACACGACTGCGTCAGGTCGCGGTGCGGCAACCCTCATCACTGATGGCGGTGCATGGAAAATGCTGTGAGCGCACCTGCGGTGAGCCGTCACAGGCGTGCGAGCTGGCGCGGCAAATCGAGAATCGAAACCAGACGCAGGTCGACCCACGCCGGCTGGCGCGTTTCCGCGCTCACCCAGACGGTCCTCATGCCGAGCCGCTTGGCGGTGCGCAGGTTGGGCAATGCATCCTCGACCATGATGCAGCGCCGCGCCTGCAAACGCTCGCCGCGCAAGAGGTGGTGAAAGCCAGCGAGTGCCGGTTTCGGCTGAAAGCGCAGGCGCTCGACCGAGTAGACAGCATCGAAACAGCGGCCAATGCCGATCAGTTCCAGAACGGCCTCGCTATAATGCCGCGGCGCATTCGAGAAAACGATCTTGCGCCCAGGCAAGCGATCGAGCATGGCTTTCAGGGCCCGCTCGAAGACCAGCATCCGCCGCAGATCGGGAAATTGGTGCGTGTGCCAGAGAAAATGCTGCGCATCGATCGCATGATGGCGCATCAGGCCGAGCAGGGTAGCGCCGTAGCGCTGCCAGTAGTCCTGCCGAATACGCGTCGCCTCGTCCGCGTCGACGCCAAGGTGCTCGCAGATGTAGGCCACCATCGAGCGGTTGATGTGCGGAAAGATGTGCGGGCTGGCGTCGTGCAGGGTGTTATCGAGGTCGAACAACCAGACCGGCGCGGAAGCGCTCAGCCGAGGGCCTCGCTCAGTGCGACTTGATCATCGTGCCGACGCCGTGATCGGTCAGGATCTCCAGCAGCAGCGCATGCTCGACGCGGCCGTCGATGATGTGCACACTCTTGACACCGTTGCGCGCGGCATCGAGCGCCGAGCTGATCTTGGGCAGCATGCCGCCCGACAGGGTCCCGTCGGCAACCAACTGGTCGATTTCGTTGGGGGTCATGCCAGTGATCAACTGGCCGCTCTCGTCGAGGACACCGGGCGTATTGGTGAGCAGGACCAGCTTTTCTGCCTTGAGGATTTCGGCGATCTTGCCGGCGACGACGTCGGCGTTGATGTTGTAGGTCTCGCCGCCCTTGCCGACGCCGATCGGCGCCACGACGGGGATGAAACCGCCCGACTCGAGATGGCCGATCAGCGACGGATCGATCTGTGTGATGTCGCCGACCTGGCCAACGTCGATCAGATCGCCAAGGTTCTCGTTGTTGGCCAGCAGCAACTTCTTGGCGCGAATGAAGCTGGCGTCCTTGCCGGTCAGCCCAACGGCCTTGCCGCCGGCCTGGTTGATCAGATTGACGACGTCCTTGTTGACCTGCCCACCGAGAACCATCTCGACGATGTCCATCGTTTCGGCGTCGGTGACGCGCATTCCCTGGATGAACCTTCCTTTCTTGCCCACCCGGCCGAGCAGGCTTTCGATCTGCGGGCCGCCGCCGTGAACCACCACCACGTGCATCCCGACCAGCTTGAGCAGCACCACGTCGCGCGCGAAACACTGCTTGAGGTGCTCGTCGGTCATCGCATTGCCGCCGTACTTGACGACAATCGTCTTGCCGTGGAAACGTTTGATGTACGGTAGCGCCTCGGCGAGAATGGCAGCTTCGTTGGCAGGGGTGAACACACGATCACTCATGGCTGGAGTCCTTTTGATGACCGGCGGATTTTACGCGGCAGAGATGGAAATAAAAAGGCAGCGCACGGTAGCCCCTGCGCAGCGAGCGCGATGAGCGCTGCCATGCCGACGGACGACAGCGCTTGCCCCTCGCCGCCGCCCTATCGCGGCCGCTTTGCGCCTTCGCCCAGCGGCCCACTGCACTTCGGTTCGCTGGTCGCCGCCGTCGGCAGCTATCTCGAGGCCCGCGCCCAAGGCGGCCAGTGGCTGCTGCGCATCGAGGATGTCGATCAACCGCGCACCGTGGCCGGAGCCGCCGACGAGATCCTGCGCACCCTGGAGAGCTTCGGCTTCGCCTGGGATGGCGAAGTGCTCGTGCAAAGCCGGCGTCTTGACCTCTACCACGCCGCCCTGGTGCAGTTGCAGCTCGCCGGCGAGGTATACCCCTGCGCCTGCTCGCGAGCGGAAATTGCCGCCTGCTCGCCACCGCGATCGATCGACGGCGGCCGGGCCTACCCGGGGACTTGCCGCCAGGGCCTCGCCGCCGGCCGGGCGGCACGCGCCTGGCGGCTGCGCGTGCCCGACCAAGTGATTGCCTTCGAGGATCGCGTTCAGGGCCAGGTGCAGCAGAATCTCGAAGCGGCCGTCGGCGACTTCATCCTGCTGCGCGCCGACGGTCAGTACGCCTACCAGCTCGCCGTTGTCGTCGATGACGCGGCACAGGGAATCAATGCCGTGGTCCGTGGCGTGGACCTGCTCGATTCAACGCCGCGGCAGATCTGGCTGCAACAACGCCTGGCGCTGAGCACACCGACTTATGCGCACCTGCCGGTGGTCACCAATGCCGCTGGCGAAAAGCTTTCCAAACAGACGCACGCGGCGGCGGTCGATTTGTCGGCCGGCAGTGCTGTCCTGGCGGCGGCGCTGCGCTTTCTCGGTCATCCCGTACCGCAGGAAATCAGCGCCGGACCGCTGCGCGACTTCTGGCCCTGGGCGATTGCCGCCTGGTCGATGGCGCGCGTTCCCGCGCGCCGCGGCGTCTGCCCGGGCTAGCGCTTGCCGCCATAACCGACGATGCCGACCACGACCCGCACCAGGTTGTAGCTGGCCCAACGCAGCAGGCGCGAATGCCAGGGCAGACGTTTCCAGCTATCGACCGGCAGTTCGCGCGCCCCATTGCGCATCGCCTGGTCGAGACTGGCGCGCAGGCTTTCGGCGAAGGCCGTATCCTTGACGACGACATTGGCTTCCCTGGCCAGCAGCAGACTGAAGGGATCGATATTCGACGAGCCGACGGTTGCCCAGTGGCTGTCGATGACCGCCACCTTGGCGTGCAGGAAGCTGCGCCGATACTCGAAAATGCGGATGCCGGCGCCGAGCAGACGACCATAAAGCGCCTGTGTCGCGTAGTGGATGAGGCGATATTCGATTCGTCCCTGCAACAGGATGACCACCCGAACGCCGCGCTTTACCGCATCGTGCAGGGCGCGGCGAAAGCGGCGACCGGGCAGGAAGTAGGCATTGGCGAGCAGGATGTCGTGCTGCGCAGCAGCAATGGCCTCGAGGTAAGCGTCCTCGATATCGCG
>LBIU01000451.1 GCA_000987445.1 Candidatus Accumulibacter adiacens
ATTCGCACCTACAATTTCCCGCAGGGTCGAGTCACCGATCACCGCATCAACCTGACTCTGTACAAGATCGAAGCGATCATGGACGGCGACCTGGACGAATTGCTGGCTGCATTGGTCGCGGAATATCAGGCAGATCAGCTGGCGATGCTTGCCGAGAGCGAGTGAGGGCTGCCCGTGAAAGCTGTGTCGGCGAGCAAGCGTCGCTGCGTCTGGGTTGCCCGCCAATCCCGATGACCCCCATGACGCTCGACGCTGCCTGGCGTTTGGCCAGCCAGCGCATCGCTCGCCTCGATGCGCGCCTGCTGCTTGAGCAGGTCACCGCCTGCACACACGCCGATCTGATCGCTCACCCGACGCGGATGCTCTGCGCCGATCAGTTGCTCGGCTTCGATACCTTGGTCGGTCGCCGCGCTGCAGGCGAGCCGCTGGCCTACCTGCTGGGCAGCGCGGAATTTTACGGCCTGGCCTTCACGGTCACGCCGGCGGTGCTGATTCCGCGTCCGGAGACGGAACTCCTGGTCGACCTGGCGATCGAAAAGCTGCAGTCTTCGCACAGCGCGCGGATACTCGATCTCGGGACGGGCTCCGGTGTTCTGGCGGTCACCCTGGCCCGGCAATGCCGGGGGGCGTCGGTGACGGCGGTCGATCTGTCTTCGGCAGCACTCGCCGTGGCCAGAGTTAATGCTCAGCGGCACGCGGTGGAGGTCCGCTTTCTTCTCGGTCATTGGTACGCGCCGCTCGGAGAAAGTCGCTTCGATCTGATCGTCGCCAACCCGCCCTATGTCGCGCACGCCGATCCACACCTGCAACACAATGGCTTGCCTTTCGAACCACGTATGGCGCTGACGGACGGAGTGGTCGGTGGTAACGGCTTGGCTTGCCTGCGCGCGATTATTGGCGGTGCAACAGCGCGTCTGCGACCGGGCGGCTGGTTGTTGGTGGAGCACGGCTACGATCAGGCTGCTGCGGTGCGGCAACTGCTGGCTCAGCAAGGGCTGCTCGAGCTCGATTCATGGCGCGATCTGGCGGGCATTGAACGCGTCAGTGGCGGCCGACTCGATTGACGCTGGAGGCCGCCAGCCGCTACACTGCTCTGTTGTTTGTTTTTCCTAACGACTAGTTACTACGAGGTTTTACGATGGATGCGCAGCAATTGATCAAAGAACAGGTAACCGGCAACCCCGTTGTCCTCTACATGAAGGGGACGCCGCAGGCGCCGCAATGTGGCTTCTCGTCGGTAACGGTGCAAATTCTCAAGGCCTGTGGAGTGTCCAGCTTCCTGAGCGTGAACGTGCTCGAGAACCCGGAAATCCGTAGCGGCATCAAGGCTTATGCCAACTGGCCAACGATTCCGCAACTCTATGTGCGCGGCGAGTTTGTCGGGGGCTGCGACATCATGCGTGAGATGTACGAGGACGGTGAGCTGCAGAAACTTCTTGAAGGACTGGTCGATCCGGTCTGATCACCAGGGCGTCTTGTCGGTCGGGCGCGACGAGGCGCCGGCGGAGTGCTTCTGACCCCAGGCCGTCGCAGCGCGTGTCGCTGCGACGGCCTTTCTCAAGCGCTGGCTGTTGCCGGCTTGCCGACGCTCAATTCCTCGTAGGCCCTGACGGCTTCGGCGGCGTACATCAGTGCCGGGCCGCCACCCATGTAGGTGCAGACGGCAAGTGTTTCCATCAGCTGCGCACGGCTGACACCCAGGCGAATCAGCGCCTTGACATGAAAGCCGATGCAGGCATCGCAACGGCTGGCGACCCCGATCGCCAGGGCGATAAGCTCCTTGTCCAGTGCCGATAACACGCCTGGCGAGAGGGATGCCTTGGCCAGCGCATTGAAGCCTTGGATGGTCTCCGGGATATCGTGGCGCAGGCTCCCGAGGGCCTTGGACACATCGTGGGTAATGGTGCCGAAAGATTTGCTCATCAGTGTCGCGCTCCATCGATCAGAAAACGCTAATATACCGTAAGGTCGCTTTTTTTGGCAACCGCTTTCCGACGCCGGCGCTTTGCTCGCGACCGACTCCGAGAAGGGGCAATGGCGGAGAGGCCGATGACGGGCGAGCGTCGCGGGCCGTGCCTTCTGCTGCTGCATACGCCAACCGTGGGTGGGGCTTCAGAAGCTCACCAGACGGGTGTTCGCGGACGTCAGGCGCTCGCTCAGGACGGCCAGAAAAGACTGGTAGAAGTGTACTCGGCAGGCTTCGGAGGAGGATTTCAAGGAGCGGGCCGTTATCCGCACCAGCTTGGCTTCGGTCAGGGCAACGACGTCGGCGACGCGTGTGCAGCTCGATTTGCCGATGACGGCCATTTCGCCGAAACACTCGCCCGCGGTCAGCATGTTCAGGATCAGGCCATTCTTGAGCACCTTCAACTCGCCTTCGGCGAGGAAGCAGAAGAAGTCCCCGAGGTCGCCGTCGCGAATGATCAGTGTCCCGGGCGAAGCGCGGCTCCACTGCGAGAAGCGCACGATCTCCCAGATCTCGACATCGGAAAAATCGGCAAAGAAAGGGAAACCGCGCAGGGTATCGAACTTCTCGAGATCGGCGATTTCATCCGCGGCAACTTTCGGTTGCCGCTCGCGAAAAGCTTGCGCCAGATCCTGGGCGAAGTCTTGCCAAGTGGCGTAGCGCGTGTCGAGTCGCTTGCTCATTGCGCGCGCAACGATGGCGTCGATGGCCGGCGGGATCTCCCGGCGTATGGTCGAAGGCCGACGTGGTTCAGCGTTGATGATCTGGTAGATCATGTCGTAGCTGTTGCGTGCCTGAAAAGGCAATTGACCGGTCAGCAGTTGGTACATGACGACGCCCAGCGAGTAGATGTCGGTCTGCTGATCGAGCGCCTGCTCTTTGACCTGTTGCGGCGACATGTAGGCGGGCGAACCGATCCCCTGGACCAGTGTGCGATCGGGCGGGCCGGTGGTC
>LBIU01000452.1 GCA_000987445.1 Candidatus Accumulibacter adiacens
CCTTCGACGAGAAAAATCTCGTTGCGGCGGGTGTCCTCGCTCTGGCAATCGGAGAGCTTGCCGGGCAGGATCGCCACCCCCGACTGCTTGCGCTTCTCGACTTTCTGGCCGGCACGCGTGCGTGCCTGCGCCGCACGGATGGCCAGGTCGGTGATCTTCTTGGCCGCATCCGGATGTTCGTTGAGCCACAGCTCCAGCGGATCGCGCAGCATGCGCGCCACCAGCGCCACCGCGTCGCGCGAGTTCAGGCGCTCCTTGGTCTGGCCCTGAAACGAGGGATCGAGCATACGTACCGCGAGCACGAAGCTGGCACGCGAAAAGACATCCTCGGCCGCCAGCTTGACGCCCTTGGGCAGCAGCGCATGGTGATCAGCGAAACTCTTCACTGCGTCCAGCGTCGCCTGCCGCAGACCGGCCTCGTGGGTGCCGCCGGACGGCGTCGGTATCAGGTTGACGTAGGATTCGCGCGCCAGGCCTCCATCGGCCGTCCAGCAGATCGCCCAGGCCGCACCCGAACCGACCGGAAAGTTCTCGTCGCCCTTGGGGGCGTATTTCTCGCCACTGAACACCGGCGCCACCGCCTCGCCTTCGATCTGCTCGCTCAGGTACTGCAGCATGCCATCGACGAAACACCATTCAGTGCTCGCGCCGCCTTCGACGTGCAGCAAGACCTGCAGTCCCGGCAGCAGCAGCGCCTTGCTGCGCAGCAGACGTTCGAGCTGCGGCAGCGGGATCAGCGGCGAATCGAAGAAGCTCGCGTCCGGCCAGGCGCGCAAGCGCGTGCCGCTGGTTTTTCTTGGCGCATCGCCGACCCGCTGCAGTGGCTCGAGCACTGCACCGCCGGCGAATGCCATGCGATGCCGCCCGCCCTCGCGCACCACCTCGACTTCGAGCCGCGTCGATAGCGCGTTGGTCACCGAAACGCCAACCCCGTGCAAGCCGCCCGAGAAGCGATACGCCGATTCGCGCTCATCCTTGTTGAACTTGCCTCCGGCGTGCAGCCGGGTGAATACCACTTCCACCGTCGGCACCTGTTCCAGCGGGTGAATCTCGACCGGAATACCGCGCCCGTCGTCCTCGACGCTGACCGAATGGTCGGCATGCAGGGTCACCGTGATGCGCTTGCAGAAGCCGCCCAGCGCCTCGTCGGCAGCATTGTCGATCGCTTCCTGGATGATGTGCAGAGGGCAATCGATGCGCGTATACATCCCGGGACGATGGCGTACCGGCTCCAGCCCCTTGAGAACGGCGATCGATTCTGCGGTATAGCTCATTACAGCGATTTCTCCAACAAGCCGCCCGGGCACAAGGGGCGCAGGAAGTCGGGGACCTATGTCCGGGTTGCCGGCCGCCAGCGTCGCCGCCGACCCGGCGACCGGCACTGGCAGTCGCCATCCACCTGCGCGGGCGGGCCAAAACACATGCGCCAGCGCGGGAACAGTGGCCGACGCCCAGCGGCATCGAGCTGCGGAGTGTACTACCGAATAGGAGCGAAGCAATCACTACGGCTGGCGATCGCCTCCTCCGAC
>LBIU01000453.1 GCA_000987445.1 Candidatus Accumulibacter adiacens
GCGAGCCCGCCCGCGGGTAACGCGGCACCCGCGGTGGCTGCTCCGGGGATTGGCGTGCGCGAGGGCGACTCGCGGAAGGACTTCACACGGCAATCGGCTCATCGCTGCGCCGCACGGACCAATGGCTTGGAGCGCGTGCCGCCGCGTCATCCGAGGCGCCTGGGCGCCGCCGCCCGGTCATGGTCGCGCGCGTGCTGGTCAGGTAGCGCGGCAGCGACGTGCCGAAACCGCGGCCCACGTCGTGCGACGGGCGATTCTCGATCGATCGGCCCTCGCAACGGGGCGGGAGTGAAAGCCGGATCCGTTCATCGCTCGTCTTTCGTTCCTGCGCCTATCGCGCCCAGGGAGGCGGCGCGGGCGGCGGCGGTGCATAGGCGTCGTCCAGGCGAAGCTCGCGTCCGTCGCGAATCGTCCAGCATTCGAGCCCGCGCAACCACAACTGGTGAAGGTGATCGCCGATCTCGGTCTCGTCAAGGAAGACGAAGCCAACATTGGTGACCCTTTTGCCCTTGACCTCCCCGCGCACCGCGCAGGCGTCGAGCATTTCCCGCGGCGAGAGGGCGCGCCCGAGCACGGTGACTTTCAGCACGCCCCTTCGTTCGTCGAGAACCCCGTTGAAGTCATGGCGCAGCAGATAGCCATCCTTGATGAAGCCGCCCTGCGGTTCGCTGCTGAGCGCGATGTGACCGGGCTTGGCCTGCCGCAGGCTGGTGGCGGCATCGGCCTTCAGGTCGTGAAACTGGACGAAGGAAAGATCGCTCCGGCGCGTCAGCTTGATCGGGCAGTAGTCGAGCCACCGATCCGATACCAGCCGCCGATGGCCTGCCCCCTTGATCGCTGCAAAGGCGCCGTGCAGGCGGTGACGGTTGGTGAAGCCCGGTGGGAGGTAATCGGGATCGATGGTTTGCCACTCGGGATGCAGCGTGTAGAAGGATGCGAGCTCGAAATCGAGCGCCTCCAGCCAATCGATGATCGCTTCGGGTTCCGGCGGCAGCGGCAGCGTGACCTCCACCGTCAGGCCGGGG
>LBIU01000454.1 GCA_000987445.1 Candidatus Accumulibacter adiacens
CCAGGCCGGTATCCACTCCGCGAAACGGGCCATGGCCAGAGCGGCAAACAAGACCATCGCTCCCTGCGCGAAGTTGAAAACGCCGGAAGCCTTGAAGATCAGCACGAAGCCGAGCGCCACCAGCGAATAGAGCATGCCGGCCATCAGTCCGCCGATCAATGTTTCCAGGAAGAAACCCATCGCATCACTCCTTAGTGGCTGGCGCCAAGATAGGCGCTGATGACGTCCGGATTGGCGCGGACCGCGTCCGGATCGCCGTCGCCGATTTTCTTGCCGTAGTCGAGAACCACCACCCGGTCGGAGATATCCATCACCACCGCCATGTCGTGCTCGATCAGGACGATGGTCGTGCCGAACTGGTCATTGACGTCGAGAATGAAGCGGCACATGTCCTGCTTCTCCTCGACGTTCATCCCGGCCATGGGCTCGTCGAGCAACAGGATGCTCGGCTCCATGGCCAGGGCACGACCGAGGTCGACGCGCTTCTGCAGACCGTAAGGCAAGCGCCCGACCGGCGTCTTGCGAATGTGCTGGATTTCGAGAAAGTCGATGACTTCCTCAACCTTGGCGCGATGCTCGAGTTCCTCGCGTCGTGCCGGCCCCCACCAGAAGGCCTGCTGAATCAGGTTGCTCCTGATCTTCAGGTTGCGCCCGGTCATCAGGTTGTCGATCACGTTCATTCCCTTGAACAGGGCGATGTTCTGGAAAGTCCGCGAGATTCCGGCCTGGGCGGCCTTGTAAGGGTTCATTTTCGCGAAGTGCTGACCGCGCAGGATGATCTCCCCTTCCTGCGGTCGATAGACGCCGTTGATCACGTTGAGCATCGAACTCTTGCCCGCGCCGTTGGGGCCGATGATCGCCCGGATCTCGTGTTCGCGCACATCGAAGGAGATGTCGGTCAGCGCCTTGACGCCACCGAAGGACAGCGAAACCTTCTTGAGGTCGAGAACGACCTCGCCGATCTGCCGACTCATGACGCGGCCCTCCCGGCAACGCCGAAGGTTCTCAAATCCCGGATGACCAGATCGGCAGCCACCTTGCCTTGCCGCCCGTCCTCGAACTTCACCGCCGTTTCGATGAACTGGCGGTCCTTGCCGGCGTACAGCGCGTCGATCAACACCCCGTACTTCTCGGCGACGAAACCGCGGCGGACCTTGCGCGTGCGCGTCAGCTCGTCATCATCGGGATCGAGTTCCTTGTGCAGGATCAGGAAACGATGAATCTGCGAATCGGCGAGCGGACCTTCGCCAACCAGCTCGGAATTCACCTGTTCGATCGACTCCTGGATCAGCCCATAGACCTCCTCCTTGGCAGCCAGATCGGTATACCCCGAATAGGCGATGCCGCGCCGCTCGGCCCAGTTACCGACCGCTCCAATGTCGATATTGATGAACGCACAGACCATCTCGCGGCGATCACCGAAAACCACCGCCTCCTTGACGAAGGGGAAGAACTTCAGCTTGTTCTCGATGAAGTTGGGCGCAAACATGGCGCCGTTGGCCAGTTTTCCGACGTCCTTGGCACGATCGATGATCTTGAGATGCCCCTCGTCGTCGAACATGCCGGCGTCGCCGGTCATGAAATAGCCGTCGGCGTTGATCACTTCGGCGGTGGCGTCGGGTCGCTTGTAGTACTCCTTGAGCAGCATCGGACCCTTGACCAGGATTTCGCCGTTGTCGGCGATCTTGACCTCGACGCCCGGCGCCGGCTTGCCGACGCTGTCGAACTTGATTTCGCCGTCGGGTTGCAGACAGACGTAGGCACAGGTTTCGGTCTGCCCGTAGAGCTGCTTCAAGTTGATGCCGATCGAGCGGTAGAAACGGAAGAGGTCGGGGCCGATCGCCGCGCCGGCGGTGTAGGCGACGCGCACACGACTGAGTCCCAGGACATTCTTCAGCGGCCCGAAAACGAAGAAACTGCCAAGCCCGTAAAGCACGCGATCGGCGAAGGACACCGGCTTGCCATCGAGAATCTCGGCACCGCTGCGCCGCGCCACGGTCATGAAGTAGTGGAACATCTTCTGCTTGATGGCGCTGGCGTCTTCCATGCGGATCATCACCTGCGTCAACAGGTTCTCGAAAACGCGCGGCGGAGCGAAGTAATAGGTCGGGCCGATTTCGCGCAGATCGTTCATCACCGTCTCGGCCGACTCGGGGCAGTTGATGGTGAAGCCGCTGATCATTGCCTGCGCAAACGAAAATAGATGGTCGCCGACCCAGGCCATCGGCAGGTAGGAGAGAATGTCTTCGTCGGCCGTGAGATGGTCGAATTCGGTGCCCCCGCGGGCGGCGCTGATGAAAGCCTTGTGCGTCAGGCACACACCCTTTGGCTTGCCGGTCGTCCCCGAGGTATACAACATCACGCTGACGTCGTCGGCGCTGCCAGCCGCGACCTCGCGCGGGAGCAGATCGGGATGGTTGCGGTTGTGTGTCCGCCCCATCTCCATCAGCTCGCGCACATCGTGGATGAAGGGCTGCGTGTAGTGGCGCATGCCGTGCGGATCGTCGTAGAAGACGTGGCCCAGTTGCGGCAACTGTTCCTGCAGCTCGAGTACCTTGTCGACCTGCTCCTGATCTTCGACGAACAGGAAGCGGACTTCGGCGTCGACCAGGACGAAGAGCATCTCGTTGGCCACGGCGTCCTGGTAGAGCGGCAAGGGCACCCCGCCAAGACACTGCACGGCGCTCATCATCATGTACATGCGCGGCCGATTGTCGCCGACGATGGCCACGTTCTCGCCGCGCTTGAAGCCCATTTCGGAAAGACCGCAGGCCAGGGCGCACACCTCTTCGGCGACATTCTGCCAGGTCCAGCACTGCCAAATACCCAGGTCCTTCTCGCGCATGGCCGGCTTGTCGCCGCGCACTCGGGCATGGTTCAACAGCAAGCGCGGAAAGGTATCCAGCGCTTGCGACGACGCAGTTTCCGGCATTTTGTCTCCTCCGGTGCATTAGCGACCGTTATCGTGACGGCACGCTTTTATTTATGTTCTTGCGCGATTCTAGTCTCTTTTTTCCGATAGTCATTGTGCAATGCAGTACCGCAAACAGCGCGATGAGCGCCGGCGCAATGCCACCGGAACAGGGGCTGACGCCAGTCTATGCATCGCGGCGAAGGAAGATTGTCGTCCGTGCGACAATTCGGCATCTTTTTTCGCGGACCGAAGAATGGGCGAGCTGGACGAAATGCTAGGGGCTTCCTGCTGGGCGCGGCAGCTGAGCGCCGACGAGCTCGAACGGGTCAAGTGCGACATCGTCGTGCGCAGCATTCCGGCCGGGGGATACGTGTGCATGAAGGGAGAACGAGTCGAGCACTGGCTGGGGGTCGTCAAAGGGCTGGTCAAGATGGCCAGCAACTGGCGTACCGGCAAGACCACCAGTTTCGTCGGCCTGTCGGATGGCAGCTGGTTCGGCGAAGGTTCGTTGCTCAAGGACGAAGCCC
This sequence comes from Candidatus Accumulibacter adiacens, assembly GCA_000987445.1. GTDB lineage: Bacteria > Pseudomonadota > Gammaproteobacteria > Burkholderiales > Rhodocyclaceae > Accumulibacter > Accumulibacter adiacens. The sequence goes on from LBIU01000454.1 coordinate 3,442, forward strand.
GCCGCTACGACGTCATCGCGCTGCGTGAATCGCGCATCGCCTATATGAAGCGCAGCCGATTCCAGCACCTGCTCGATCGCAGCATTCCCTTCAACCGCTTCCTGCTGATCCAGATCAACGAACGCCTTGGTCAGTTCATCGGAATGATCGAGCACGAACGTCTGCTCGATACCGACGCCCGCCTCGCCCGCTGCCTGGCGTCGATCTTCAATCCACTGCTCTACCCCGGCAGCAGTCTCCAACTGCGCATCTCGCAGGAAGAGATCGGATTGCTCGCCGGCGTCTCGCGCCAGCGCGTCAATCAGGCCCTGCAGACCCTGGAGCAGGCCGGGCTGCTGCGCGCGGACTACGGCACCTTGACCATTCTCGACCTCGAAGGGCTGCGCAACTTCGGCGCCTAACGCACGACGCCACCCGCCAGACGGACGAGTGCCACGCCGCTGTAGGGGAAAAAACACTCGGCAGAGCACTGGATTGAACGATCAATCGATCTGGGTTAGTATTCGACGCCCCGAGGGGAGTGGTCTTGTCAACACTTGGAAAATTGGTCTCACAATTCTTTCGCAAGACAAATCAGGAGGATAAGTACAAATGAGTAGCGTTATCTACGAGCGGCTTCGGCGCAATCCGAAGTTCGACGAGTTGGTTCAGAAGCGAGGAAGCTTCGCACGAACCCTGGCAGCCATCGTGCTGATTATTTTCTATGGCTTCTTCATGCTGGTCGCTTTCAACCCGAAGGTCTTGGGCCAACCGATCGCCGAGGGATCGATGTGGGCCATCGGCTATACCGTCGAGATGGGGATGTTCGTCTTTTTCTGGATCTTGACCTTCATCTACGTCCGCCGCGCCAACGGCGAGTTCGACGACCTGACGGCCGAAATCATCAAAGAAGCGCAGAAGGAGACAAAATGAGCAAGCGATTTACAACGGCACTCGCCCTGCTGGCTTTCGCCGGCCTGGCCACTGCCGCTGGGCCCGCCCTGCAAGGCGACATCCAGACGCAGCCCACCAACTGGCACGCGATCATCATGTTCCTGATCTTCGTGACGATGACCATGGGCATCACCTACTGGGCGGCTGGCCGCACCAAGACTTCGTCCGACTTCTACACCGCTGGCGGCGGCATCACCGGCTTCCAGAACGGTCTGGCCATCGCCGGCGACTACATGTCGGCGGCGACCCTGCTCGGTCTGACGGCGATGACCTTCAGCCGCGGCTACGACGCCTACATCTACATGATGGCGTTCTTCGCCGGCTGGCCGATCATCCTCTTTCTGATGGCTGAACGGCTGCGCAACCTCGGTCGCTTCACCTTTTCGGACATCACCTCCTACCGTCTCGACCCGAGCGTGCGCACCATGGCCGCGCTGTCGTCACTGGTGGTGGTGGTCTTCTACCTGATCGCGCAGATGGTCGGCGCCGGGCAGCTGATCAAGCTGCTCTTCGGCCTCGAGTACAACTACGCCATCTTCGCCGTCGGCATCCTGATGATGGTCTATGTGACCATCGGCGGCATGGTGGCGACGACCTGGGTGCAGATCATCAAGGCCTGCCTGCTGCTCTTCGGCGGTACGCTGGTGCTGATCCTCGGCTTTTCGCAGTTCGGCTTCTCCTTGACCACCCTGCTCGAAAAAGTGACGGCGGTCCATAAGCTCGGCGCCGACATCATGACCCCGGGTAGCCTGCTCTCCGATCCGGTGACGGCGCTCTCGCTCGGTCTCGGCCTGATGTTCGGTACCGCCGGTCTGCCGCACATCCTGATGCGCTTCTTCACCGTCGGCAACGCCAAGGAAGCTCGCAAGTCGGTGCTCTACGCTTCCGGCTTCGTCGGCTTCTTCTTCAATGTCATCTTCCTGATGGGTCTGGTCGCCGTGCTGCTGGTCGGTCAGAACCCCGAGTACTTCGAGGGCGGTGACATCAAGGGCGCGCTGATCGGTGGCGGCAACATGGTCGCCATGCACCTCGCCCATGCGGTTGGCGGCAACATGCTGCTTGGCTTCCTGGCGGCGGTCGCTTTCGCCACCATCCTGGCCGTCGTCTCGGGTCTGGCCCTGGCGGGCGCTTCGGCGATCGCGCACGACATCTACGCGCGAGTGATCCGCAAAGGCGAATGCACCGACAAGGAAGAGATCAAGGTCTCGCGGATGGCCACCATCGCCCTCGGCATCCTGGCGATCATCCTCGGTATCGCCTTCGAGAAGCAGAACATCGCCTTCATGGTCGGCCTGGCTTTCGGTGTCGCTGCCGCGGCCAACTTCCCGGTCCTGATTCTCTCGATGTACTGGAAAGGACTGACCACCCGCGGCGCCCTGTGGGGCGGTTACGGCGGCGTCATTTCCGCGGTCCTCTTCGTCGTCTTCTCGAAGTCGGTATGGGTCGACGTGCTGCACAATGCAGCGCCGCTGTTCCCCTACACGCAGCCGGCACTGTTCGCGATGCCCATCGCCTTCCTCTGTGCTTACGTCTTCTCGGTCACGGACAGCAGTGCCCGTGCGACCAAGGAACGTGACGCCTTCGAAGACCAGTACGTGCGCGCGCAAACGGGTTTCGGCGCTTCGGGTGCCAGCCACTGAGTCGTCGATCACTGATCACACGCAAGCAAACCCTGGCGGCGCCAAACGGCCCGCCAGGGTTTTTTCTTGCCTGCCCGCTGCCCAGAGCGCCTAAAGTTTCATCGGAATTTTCCGTGAACGGAATGATGCATAGCGCGAATTGAGGGAGTCCCCCATGCTTTCAGACCTCAGGCTTCTTGCCATGTCGCTCGTGGCCATCGTGCCTGTAACGGCTTCCGCAAGCTGGCAGCTCATTTCCGACGAGCCGGGCCGGCGCGTCGAGATCGATCGAGCCAGCATCAAGAAGGTCGACAGGGGCAAGACCGAAGCGCACGGGCGAATCGTCCTCGATAAACCGATCGTCGACCCGAGAACCTCTTCGTCGTACCGCATCGTCGAAGCCGTCAATCGTTACGACTGCGCGACGCGCAGCTACAGCACGCTGCAACGGCGCTATTTCAAGGAAGAAGGTGAACTGCTCCGCGAAGAGGAGGTCCGGGTGCAGATCGAAATGCCGGTGCGGACCGGAATGCTCGACGACAAGCTGCTGCGCGAAGTCTGCCGACCACAACCAGGCAACGACGCCGTTCTGGCGGCCAGAAGAACGGCCGAGAAAGTGAACGCCGCCGCAGGCGAACTGCGCAAGGCCAACGAGGCGCTGGTGCGCAAGGAAGTGCGCCGCGCCAACCTGCGAACGCAGGCTGCAGAAAGGACAGAGCCCGAAGAAGCGCGAGCCCCCGCCCGTCGATCCACCACCAGCGCCGCCCGCCGACCAGCCATGCAGGTCGCCGCGCGTCAGACCCAACACCAGCCAAGCAGCTCGCCAGCCGACAGCCAGGAAGAGGACCTCTTCGCGGCCTATGCGCACGCGCAGATTCCCTGGTCCTACGAAGGCGAGGGTCGGCCCGAGAACTGGGGCAAACTGCGACCCGAATACGCCACCTGCGCCAACGGCGAGCGGCAGTCGCCGATCGATATACGTGATGGTTTCCGCGTCGATCTCGAGCCGATCCGCTTCACCTACCGCCCCTCGCAGTTTCGCGTCATCGACAATGGCCACACGGTGCAGGTCGATGTCGGCGGCAGCAACATCGGCTTGCTCGGCAAGAACTACGATCTGGTCCAGTTCCATTTTCACCGACCGTCCGAGGAACGCATAGACGGGCAATCCTTCGACATGGTCATCCATCTGGTGCACGAGTCCGAGGACGGCGATCTGGCTGTCGTCGCCCTGCTCCTCGAACAGGGCATGGAAAATCCGCTCATCCAGAGCGTGTGGAACCACCTGCCGCTGGAGAAACATGAGTACGTGCAGCCGCCAGACCAGGGCATCGACCTCGCCAGCTTGATTCCCGAGGACCGCAGCTACTACACCTACATGGGGTCCCTGACCACCCCACCCTGTACCGAAGACGTCCTCTGGCTGGTGCTCAAGCAGACGCAGCAACTGTCTCCCGAGCAATTGCGGATCTTTTCGCGTCTCTACCCCTACAATGCCCGACCGGTGCAGCCCAAGCATTCGCGAATGATCAAGGAGTCGCGCTGATCGCGGTCGTATCTGACCGCCGCGCCGGCGCCGCTCGATCGCCAACCGCAGCCAGCCTCCGCGAAGACCTCAGCGCTGCGCCTTGCCTTCCTGCCGGCACCAGCAGGAGGGCTAGCGCTGAGCCGCCCGGCCTGACATTGCCGCTATCGCTGACCGACTCGGACACCAGAAACGGTAGCGCGGCGCTTGCCTGCAGTGCCGAACTTGTCGATACTCGCCGTGCCAGATCCCATTTCTTCCGGAGAGACACCGCATGGACGAGCAGCAGGAAGCCATTCTCACCCTCAGCCTGATGGCCGCTTTCGCCGACGGCGGCAAGAACGAAAGCGAACGTGCCGAGATCAAGCGCATCGCCGACGCACTGGCCGGCGAGGGAGCCATCAATATCGCGTCGCTCTATCAGAATGTACTGCTCAAGCGGGTCTCGATGTCTTCGGCCGCCGCCGCGCTGACCACCACCGAGACGCGACAGCTGGCTTTCGAAATGGCGGTCTGCGTGTGCGACGCCGATGGCGTGCAATCGGCTGCGGAAAAGGCTTTTCTCGACGAACTTCGCGGCGAGCTGGCGCTCGACCAGCAGCAGGCCAGCGCCTACAGCCAGCAGGCCGAGGCGATCGCCGCCCTGCCGGTAGGCACGGCCAGCGACAGCGCTGCTTCGACGCCTACCGGCGCGACCCGGACCATTGCCGTGCCCGAGGCAGTAACGGCCGGCTACGCCTCGACGATGAGTGAAGCCGAGCTGGACAAGACCATCCTCAACGCGGCGATCCTCAATGGCGCGCTCGAACTGCTGCCCGAGTCGCTGTCGACGATGGCCATCATCCCGCTGCAGATGAAACTCGTCTATCGCATCGGCAAGTCCTACGGCGTCGAGCTCGATCGCGGGCATATCAAGGACTTCCTCGCCACTCTCGGCGTCGGGCTGACTTCCCAGTATCTCGAACAGGCTGGGCGCAAGCTGCTCGGCGGCCTGCTCGGCAAGGTCGGCGGTGGCTTGCTGCGCGGCCTGGGCAAGCAGGCGGTGAGTTCGGGAATGAGCTTCGCCAGCACCTACGCCCTCGGCCACGTCGCCAGGCGCTATTACGCCGGCGGCCGCAGTTTCTCGAGCGAGATGCTGCGCGCGAGCTTCGACAGCGTGCTCGGCGAGGCCAAGGGCCTGCAGAGCCGCTATCTGCCCGAGATGCAGGCGCGCGCACGCACCCTGGACAGCGCCCAGATCGTCGACCTGGTTCGCCAGGGCTGATGCGCGAAGCTGAGGCGGCGGCTCCGGAGACGCCATCGCCATCTCCCCGCCTGCTTGGCAGGCATCGCCGGCAGCGCTCATGCTGAACTTCGATAACCGCTTCATTCGCGAACTGCCCGGCGACGCCGAGCCACGCAACCAGCCGCGGCAGGTCTTCGGCGCCTGCTGGTCAGCGGTCACCCCGACACCGGTCGCCGCACCGACGCTGCTCGCCCACTCGCGCGAAGTCGCCGCGGACCTCGATCTCGACGCGCAGGCCATGGCCTCGCCGGCGCTGCTCGAGGCGCTCTCCGGCAACCGCTTGCTGCCCGGCATGGTCGGCTACGCCAGCTGCTACGGCGGTCACCAGTTTGGGCAATGGGCCGGGCAGCTCGGCGACGGCCGGGCGATTCTGCTCGGTGAAGCGGTCAATCGGCGCGGCCAGCGTTTCGAACTGCAACTCAAGGGTGCCGGGCCAACGCCCTATGCCCGCCGGGCCGACGGGCGCGCCGTCCTGCGCTCGTCGGTCCGCGAGTTTCTGTGCAGCGAGGCCATGCACCACCTGGGCGTGCCGACGACGCGCGCATTGAGTCTGGTCGGCAGCGGTGAAAGCGTCATTCGCGACATGTTCTACGATGGCCATCCAATCGCCGAGCCCGGCGCCATCGTCTGCCGGGTAGCACCTTCCTTCACCCGCTTCGGGCATTTCGAGCTGCTGGCGGCGCGCGGCGAGCACGACCTACTGCAGCGCCTGGTCGACTTCACCATTGCCCGCGACTTCCCGGAACTGACGGTCACGCCCGAGCGAAAGCTGCGCGCATGGTTCCACGAAGTCTGCGCACGCACCGCCCGCCTGATGGCGCACTGGCTGCGCGTCGGCTTTGTGCACGGGGTCATGAACACCGACAACATGTCCATCCTCGGCCTGACCATCGACTACGGCCCATACGGCTGGATCGACAATTTCGACCCCGGCTGGACGCCAAACACCACCGATGCCTCGAGCCGCCGCTACTGCTTTGCCCGGCAAGCGGAAATCGCCCGCTGGAACCTCGAACGACTGGCCGACGCCCTGACCCCGCTACTGCCGAAGGCAGAAAGGTCGGCGGCGGTGGCAGAACTGGCAGCGGCTATCGAGCACTACGATGAAGTCTATTCGGCCGCGTTCTGCAGCGCTTTCGCCGCCAAGCTGGGCTTGCGCAGCTGGACGCCGGCCGATGGCGAGCTGCTCGGCGAGCTGTTCGAGCTGATGCACCTCGCCGAGATCGACATGACCGCTTTCTTCCGCCAACTGGCGCAGCTCGACATCGGCCAGGCGGATTCCGGAGTCCTGCGTGACGCCTTCTACCGCGAAGACCTGCGCCGGCAATTTGCCCCCGATCTGGCGCGCTGGCTGGCGCGCTACAGCGCGCGCCTGCGCCACGACGGGCAGCCGGCGGCGGGCCGCATCGCCGCCATGAACCGGGCCAACCCGCGCTTTGTCCTGCGTAACTACCTGGCGCAGCAGGCCATCGAGCGCGCCGAACAAGGCGACACGCAAGCGATTCATGAACTGCTCGAAGTCCTGCGCCGGCCTTTCGACGAGCAGCCGGGACGCGCGGCGTTCAGCGCCCGGCGCCCCGATTGGGCGCGCCACAAGGCGGGTTGCTCGACGCTCTCGTGCAGTTCCTGAGAGCCGCGCGCGCAGCTCGCGCTAGAATGTAGCCGCCAAGCGCAACCGCGCCCTAACCACACGAGGACTTGCCATGCCCTTCACGCCCGATCTGGTGGATGAACTGAACCTCCTGGCCCGCTTTGACCTGGCAAGCCCGCAGCAGGGACTGAAGATCCACACCACCGCAGCACCCGAAGTGGTCGCCGCCGCGCAGCGGCTGCACAGGAAAGGCCTGCTGACACAGGTCGATGGCGGCTATCTCACCAGCCTGGGCCGTGACGCCGCCGAGAATGCGCACGCCGCGCTGACCATTCTCGGCTCGCTACCGATGACCGCTCACGAATGACTTCCTCGTCGTCAGGCCACCAGGAGTCGTCCCCATGAAACCGACCGACAAGGCATGGCGAACCCTCGTCCCAGCCATTCTCGCGCTGTTGACGGCGTCCTGCGCGACCACCAGCAGACCGCCGCAAGTCGACCCGACGATCGAGGCACGACGTGACGCCCTCCTTGAGCTGCGCGACCAGACCCTCGCCGAGCTGGTCGCCAGCAAGCCAGAGATCAACGAAGAGATCACAGATGCCGTGGGCTATGGCATCTTCACCTCGACGCAAGGCAACATCGTCCTGCGGGTGATGGGCGACGGTGCCGGCGTGCTCACCGACAACGAAACCGGCAAGACGACGTACATGAAGATGGCGCGCGTCGGCAGCGCTGCCAGCTTCGCCGACCTGCCCTTCCGGCAACTGATCATCTTCCGGAACCGCGACCTGTTCGACACGTTCAGCGCCGTCGGCGCCGACGTCGGCGCATCGACCAACGCCCACTTCAAGGCAGGTACCGGCAAAGGCCTGGTACTCGACGGCAGCATCTCGTTCAATCCGATGTTGTCGAGTTATCGGCTGACCGACAAGGGCGTCGTTCCGCAGGCCAACTGGGGCGGCGTCGGCTACCTTCCCGACGAGGCGCTGAACCGCTAGGTATCTCGTCAACGGCACGGCGACCGGGGATTGCGCGCAGGCAGCTTCCGATTTTCGGTGAGGGCCTGGGCGCCCGCACATCAAGACAAGGAGTGGAGAGTGAGTACACGAACATTCGGATCAACCGCTGCGGGCCAACTGGGGTGCATGGCTCTGGCTGCCGGGATTCTACTGTTCACGGGCCTGGCGGCGGCGCAGACCGCCGCCAGCGACCTGACGCGGCCGCGCGTCGGCCTGGTACTCGGCGGTGGCGGCGCACGTGGCGCGGCCCATATCGGCGTCCTCGAAGTGCTCGAGAAACTGCGCGTGCCGGTCGACTGCGTCGCCGGCACCAGCATGGGGGCGCTGGTCGCCGGCGTCTACGCCAGCGGCCTGAGCCCGACCACCATGCGCAACAAGCTCGCGGAAGCCGATTGGGACGACCTGTTTCGCGACGATCCGCCGCTGAACCAACAGAATTTCCGCAAGAAGGTGCTCGACAAGCGCTTCCTGCCGGGTTCGGAAACGGGCGTCGGCCCGCAGGGGGTGAAGGGTCAGCCCGGTATTGTCATGGGCCAGAAGATCAAGCTCTTCTTCAACACGCTCGTTCGCGACTATCTGGGGGAGCGTGAAATCGAGGCCTTGCCGCTGCCGCTGTCGATCATTGCCACGGATATCGTTGGGGGCGAAAAGGTGGTCTTTCGCCGGGGCAGCCTGTCGGAAGCGATGCGCGCCAGCATGTCGGTTCCCGGCCTGATGGCACCGGTCGAGACCGACGGCAAGAAACTGGTCGATGGCGGCCTGGTCGACAACGTGCCGATCGACGAAGCGCGCGCGCGCTGCCAGGCGGACATCATCATCGCCGTCAACGTCGGCTCGCCGCTGCTCAAGGCCGACGAGATCGGCGGCCTGTTGAGCGTTTCCGCGCAGATGGTCAACATCCTGACCGAACAGAACGTGACCCGTTCGCTGGCGACGCTCAAGCCGACCGACATCTACATCAAGCCCGATCTCGAGGGGATCACCGCTGGCGACTTCAAGCGCAGTTCGGAAACCGCCGATCAAGGCGTCAAGGCTGCAGAAGCGGTCGCCGATCGCCTGCGCGCGCTGTCGGTCAGCGAAACCGCCTACGCCGCCTGGGTTGCACAGGTCCAGCCCCCCCTGCGCGCCGCGCCGCGGGTTGACGAAGTACAGATCGCCGGGCTCAAACTGGTCAACCCGGCAGTCGTCGAGCGCTACCTGCAGATCAAACCCGGCGACACCATCGACCCGGCGAAACTCGACGCCGACCTGATGCGCACCTACGGCGACGGCTACTACGAGCGTGTCGATTACGCTTTGGACGACACCCTGCGCAACCGCGAGATCCTGCGCGTGTTACCGGTCGAGAAAAGCTGGGGACCGGATTACCTGCGCTTTGGCATCAACCTCGAAAGCAACTTCCAGACCGACTCCACCTACGCCATTCGCGCGGCTTACCAGAAGACCTGGCTCAACAGCCTGGGCGCCGAATTCCTCGGTTATGTCCAGATCGGGTCGGCATCAGGTATTGGCGCCAATTTTTACCAACCGCTTGACGCACGCCAGCGCTACTTCGTCGAGGCCAACGTCAACTATCAGAGCACATCGACCGGGATTTACGAGAACAACGACCAACTCGCCGAATACGCCCTCAGCCAGAGCGCCGCCCAGGTGGCAGCAGGCATCAACGTCGGGCTGCTCGGCCAGGCGCGCCTCGGCTGGCAGGAGAACTGGCGAAAAGCCACGATCCAGACAGGCTCACCATTCCTGCCGGCGGAGTCGAAGACTTTCGGTGGCTGGTTTGCTTCGCTCGATTTCGACCAGACCGATCGCATCTACTTTCCCACCAACGGCTGGTCCAGCAGCGTCAAATACTTCGACTCACCAGCCAGCGGCTTCAGCAGGCTCAATGTCGGCGCCAGCGGCTATCTGAGCGTCGGCGACTGGGTACTGGCCAGCCGCCTGTCGTATCAGGGCTCGCCGGTCGGACAGCTCCCGGTCTACGACCTCGGAGACCTGGGCGGGATGCTCAACATGACGGCCTTTGCGGTCGGACAACTGAAGGGCGACGACATGAGCTACGGCAGTATCCGTGCCGAGCGCATCATCGGCCGCCTGCCGCTCGGCCTGCGCGGCGACCTGCGCCTGGGAGCAGCGCTGGAAACGGCCAAGGTCGGCCGACCGTTCACCGAGACCAATCTCGAGGGCTGGATTCCCGGCGCAGCCATCTACCTGGGTGGCGAAACGCCTTTTGGTCCGGTCTATTTGGGCTACGGGTACTCGAATGCGGGCTCCACGGGCGGTTATTCGAATTTCTATCTGTTCCTCGGAACTCCGTGATCTAAAGGAACCTGGAACATGGCCATGACCCGCAAGACCCTTCTGAACGGCACAGGCTTTATCGGCGCACTATCGCTGGCAACGACGCTCGCCGCACCGGCAAACGCCGAAATGAGTGCCGAGGAACTCGCCAAACTGGCGCAGAATCCGGTCGGCAACCTGATCAGCCTGCCCTTCCAGAACAACACCAACTTCAATGTCGGACCACGCGACGGCACTCAGAACATCCTCAACATCCAGCCGGTCATCCCGCTCGAAGTCAATTCGGAGTGGAACGTCATCACCCGCACGATCATGCCGGTGATTTCGCAGCCGGCCTTCGTGCCGGGCGGCGATCGAATCAACGGCATTGGCGACATCCAGCTCACCGCCTTCCTGTCGCCAGCCGTGCCCAAGGGCGCCATCTGGGGCGCCGGTGCGGTCGTGCAGATGCCGACCAACAGCAATGACGCCCTCGGCAACGACCGCTGGGGACTCGGCCCATCCTTCGTGATGCTCAACCTCAAGAAGGGCGATCCCTGGGTATACGGCTTCCTGGTGAACAACATCTGGTCGGTCGGCTCGGGAAGCGACGCCAGCTACAACAACTTCCTGCTACAGCCTTTCCTCAACTACAACTTCGCAGGCGGCGTCTATCTGACTTCGGCGCCGATCGTCACCGCCGACTGGAAAGCCGACAGCAGCCAACGCTGGACGGTACCGCTGGGCGGCGGCGTCGGCAAGATCTTCCACTTCGGCAAGTTGCCGGTAAACACCCAGCTCAGCGCCTACTACAACGTCGCCCACCCCGACAATGCCGCCAACTGGCAGCTGCGTTTGCAGGTGCAGCTGATGTTTCCGAAGTAATCCCGCCGCGCGAATGGTGACCGCCCCCGACGGTCACCATTGGCCTCGACGAGGCGCCGGAGCGCCGTCCTGGGACCATTGACGGCGCTCCGGCGAAGCCGCGAGTTACTTGTCGCCCGCGCCTTTGGCTATCGCTTCCATCACCCGGTCAAGGTTGAAGCTGCCGGGCTTCTGGCGTGGCGGATAGTCGCGGAAGCTCTCCAGCCATGCGCCGACAATCGCGCCAGCGGGTGCGAACATGAACATGTGATCCACCCACCATCTGTTGTAACCGATGCTCTCGTGCTCGGCGCGCTCGAAGGGATCCATGCGCAAGTTGGTCAGCATCGGCGCACGCAGTGAGGTGTAAGGCTGCCGCCAGACATCGATTCCATGGGCATCCTGCCTGAGGAAGGTGGCCTTCCAGTTGTTGTAGCGCAGTGCCGCAACCTGGCCGTCGTCGGTCCAGTA
>LBIU01000455.1 GCA_000987445.1 Candidatus Accumulibacter adiacens
GGCCGTCGATGATCGCCTGGCAGTCGGCGATGGTCTGTTTCAGGGGCACCCGCGCGCCGGCAATGCCGGTGTGGTCGGCGACGACACTGAAGGGCTGTGTCAGATAGCGCTGCAGCCGGCGCGCGCGCTCGACGATGCGGCGGTTCTCCTGCGAAAGTTCTTCGATCCCGAGCATGGCGATGATGTCCTCCAGTTCATGGTAGCGCGCCAGATGCTCGCGCACCGCACGCGCCGTCTGGTAGTGCCGCTCGCCAAGCACGCGGTGGTCCATCATGCGGCTGCCCGAGCGCAAGGGATCGACCGCCGGGTAAATGCCCTTGGCGGCCTGTTGCCGTGACAGGATCACGGTGCTGTCGAGATGGCCAAGGACGGTGGCCACCGCCGGGTCGGACATGTCGTCGGCCGGCACATAGACCGCCTGCACCGCGGTGATCGCGCCCTTGCCGGTCGACACGATGCGTTCTTCCAGCGCTGCCACCTCGGTGAGCAGCGTCGGCTGATAGCCGACCGTCGCCGGCATGCGCCCGAGCAGCCCGGAAATCTCGCTGCCTGCCTGGACGAAGCGGAAGATGTTGTCCATCAGGAACAGCACCTCGCTGGCCACGGTGTCGCGCAGGTATTCGGCGTAGGTCAGCGCCGTGTAGCCGACATGAAAACGCACGCCCGGGGATTCGTCCATCTGTCCGTAGACCAGCAGCGCCCGCTCGAGGACGCCGGCATCCTGCATTTCATGCCACATCTCGTGGCCCTCGCGCATGCGCTCGCCGACCCCGGCGAACACCGAGACCCCGTGCATCTCGGCGCTGACCGCGTGCATGAATTCCATCATCAGCACGGTCTTGCCGACGCCCGCGCCGCCGAAGAGGCCGGTCTTGCCGCCGCGCACGAAGGGGCACAGCAGGTCGATGACCTTGATGCCGGTTTCGAGGATCTGCGTCGGCGGCAGGGTGTCGGCCAGCGCCGGTGGCGCCGCGAGCACGTTGCGGAAGTCACGCTCGGGCAGCGTCGCGCCGCCATCGAGCGGTTCGCCAAAGACATCGAGAATGCGGCCCAGGCAGCCGGGATCGACGGGTACGTGCAGCGGCGCGCCGCGGTCGAAGACCGGCATGCCGCGGTACAGCCCGCCCACCGCGTGCAGGGCGATGGCCCGGATCAGCGTCGGCGCCAGATGCTGGTAGACGATCAGCACGTAAGGCCCGTCGCCATCGCGCACGTCAAGCGCCTGTCCGATCGGCGGCAGGTACTTGCAGCGAACGTCGATGACCGGTCCCTGTGCCGCCTCGATCCGGCCGACGAGAGGCGTGTCCTGTGGCATTTTCTTGTCAGTGGGTGCTGGCGCGCTTCTTCTTGCTCACCTGCGTGAGTGTAGGCGCCGGCCAGCAATGGCGCATGACAAATCGCGCACGCCAGGGGCGTCCTTGCTCCGCCCGGCGAATCACTCAATCATGCAATCACGACTTCAGCATCTTCTCCACTTCAGCGACAGTCAGCACCTTGCCGACCGAGACTACCTTGTCGTCAATCGCCAGGGCTGGCGTCGACATCACCCCGTGGGCCGCAATCTGCGCGAAGTCGGTGACTTTTACCACCTCCGCCGTCAGGCCCAGGCTGGCGAGTGCCTGTTCGGTGTTTTCCGTGAGGGTGCTGCACTTCTTGCACCCTGAGCCGAGAATCTTGATGATCATCTTGTGCTCCGTGGCTTAAACAAAGAGATAGGCATAGGCGTTGAACAGATAGCCGATGAGTACGATGCCCAACGTGATGATGCCGAAAAACAGGGCCAGCAGCGGGGCTTTGACGACTTTCTTGAGCATGATCAAGGAAGGCAGCGACAAGGCGGTCACGGCCATCATGAACGCCAGCGCCGTACCGAGACCAACACCCTTGGCGACCAGGGCCTCGGCGATTGGCAAGCTGCCAAAGATGTCGGCGTACATCGGCACACCGATCAGGGTGGCGAGGGGCACCGACCACCAGTGGTTCTGGCCAAGCAAGGATTCGGTCCATTCAACCGGAATCCAGTTGTGGATGGCCGCGCCGATGCCCACCCCAATCAGCACGTAGAGCCAGACCCGTCGGAAAATGTCGCTGACCTGCGCGCAGGAAAATTGCAGGCGATCGCGCATGCCCAGCTGTTCTTGCGGCACGTCGAGCACCGGACTGTGCATCACGAAGGATTCAACGTAACGCTCCATCCTTGCCCTGCCGATCAGAATGCCGCCCAGGACCGCCAGCACCAGCCCGACCAGCACGTAGGCGATGGCAATCGTCCAGTTGAAGATGCTGGCCAGCAGGATCACCGAAGCCAGGTCCACCAGCGGCGACGAGATCAGGAAGGCGAAGGTCACTCCCAGCGGCAATCCCGAACTGGTGAAACCGATGAAGAGCGGAATCGACGAGCACGAGCAGAAGGGTGTGATCGTGCCCAGCAGTGCGCCGGCAAGCTTGCCGCTGAAGCCCTGCATGCCGCCAAGGATGCGCCGTGTGCGCTCGGGCGGAAAATGGCTCTGCACCCAGGAAATGGAGAAGATCAGCACCGCGAGCAGGATGAAGATCTTGATCACGTCATAGATGAAGAAATGCACGCTGGCCCCGCTGCGGCCAGTCATGTCCAGGCCGAAGACGTCCTCAACGAGCCGGCCGACCAGCCAGGCCAGCCAGTCCATGCGTAGCAGCTGGTCGTTCAACCACTTGAAAACTTCCATCTTCAGATCCTGACTGGCTATCGGCTGCGGTCCGCAGCCGCGCAAGCTTGGTGATCGCCCGAAGAAAGCGGGCTCAAGTTCCCGTACCTCGGTCGTGCGTTGCGCCTTGCGCTTCTCCGAGGAGCCGCACGGCAAGGCGCCATGGCAGCTGGCGTCGGCGTCGATTCTGCAGCGCTTCGGGGAGGCCGTCACAAAGGGAGCGGCTCAACGGTGCGCAGAAAACCTGCACATCATAGCAGCCGTGTAGCCGCCGTGGTTTTCGCGCGACTGTTTGCAGCGGAAACCGACGGGCCTCGGGATGGCCTTGGCTGCTTGGCAACGGGCGAGGCTTGAAAGCGGAGTTGCTCGATATCGCGCAGCCCTGTGCCACAGGAGCGGCGGAAATATCTGGTGACAAGGAATGGTTCGGGAACCGCTCTCGACGTCGGTGGGTAACCGTGATCTGCCCCCGGTTAGCTCCGCAACATGTCGAAAAATTTTACACTTGACCATTGGGTTTGGGGGCTTTTTTCACCGACAAGAAACTAACAAACTGATTTTGATATCTGTTTTTATCTCACGCACGATTTTTGCTTTCTTGCCGACGTGGACGAGGTTTTGGTGCCTGATGGGTGGGCTTCGAACCCAAACCAGGGCGACCTTATCCATGGCTGGGAAGCGCGGTGGCTGGAGTGGTTTCAACTCTCATTTCCAAGGAGTACGACGATGATGCTGAATAAAGCGCTGAGATGCCTTGTTTCCTTGTTTTTTCTGTTCAACTCCTTGGTAGCGATCGCTGCCTACG
>LBIU01000456.1 GCA_000987445.1 Candidatus Accumulibacter adiacens
CAGGCCTCGCTGGTCAATCCGGTGGACGTCGCCGGCAGCAGCGATGCCAACCCGGCGCTGCTGGCCGAGTGTCTGGAAATCGTTGCCGAGGATGACAATGTCGACAGCATTTTCCTGGTCGGCATGTTCGGGGGTTACTACACGCGCTTTGCCGAAGATCTGCTCGGCGGCGAGATGCGTGGCGCCGAAGCAATGATCGAACTGGCGCGCAAGACCGACAAGCCGGTGATCGTCTACAGTCTCTATGCACCTGTCAATCCACCGGCCTTGCGCCGCTTGCACGAAGCGGGGCTGCCGGTCTACAGCTCGATCGAGCACGCCGTGCGCGTTCTCTCGGCGCTCGGCGAACGCGGCATCTATCTGGCGGCGAGCAGCGGCCAGAAAAGCCCGCCGACGGTGGCTCCCAGCCGCGAAGCGCAGCTCGCTTTTGCCAATGCCCAGGCCGAGGGCCGCGATCTCTTCGAGTTCGAAGCCAAGAATCTGCTGCGCGCACACGGCGTCGCCGTCCCGGAAGAGCTGCTGGCCAGTTCTGCCGACGATCTGGCCGGTATCGCTGCGCGCTTCGGCGATCAGCCGCTGGCGATGAAGGTGGTTTCCAAGGACATCCTGCACAAGTCGGATGCCGGGGGGGTCAAGCTCAATGTGCGCGGCGAAGCCGGCATGCGCATCGCTTTCGACGAGATCATGACTGCCAGCCGGGCCTACGCTGCGCAGGCGGTGATCAAAGGCGTGCTGCTGACGCCGATGGCGCGCAAGGGGGTCGAGGTGATCATCGGCGTCATTCGCGATCCCATTTTCGGGCCGGTATTGATGTTCGGGCTGGGCGGCATTTTCGTCGAGATTCTCGAGGATGTCGCTTTC
Source organism: Candidatus Accumulibacter adiacens (assembly GCA_000987445.1). Classification (GTDB taxonomy): domain Bacteria; phylum Pseudomonadota; class Gammaproteobacteria; order Burkholderiales; family Rhodocyclaceae; genus Accumulibacter; species Accumulibacter adiacens. The sequence continues at coordinate 862 of LBIU01000456.1, forward strand.
CGGGCCATTCCCCTGTCGCCGCATGACGCAGCGTCGATGCTCGCGCAGATCAAGTCGCGCAAGATCCTTGACGGCGTGCGTGGGGAAGCGGCCGTCGACAAGGCGGCGCTGGTCGATTTGCTGTTGAAAGTGTCGACCCTCGTCGAGGCCTATCCGGAATTGCTCGAACTGGACCTCAACCCGGTCATCGCCCTGGCCGATGGCTATGCCGTCGTCGATGCGCGGATAATCGTCGGCCGGCAAGCGGTGGCAGGAAAGGAGGCGTCGTGATGAGCATGCCGCCAGTCGCCGATGCCCTGCTCGAAGTGGAGGGTCGGGTGGCCCTCCTGACCCTCAATCGCGACGACGTCCGCAACGCCCTGACCGGCACCCAGCTGATCGAAGACATCGTCCGCGTTGCCGACTGGGTGAATCGTTGTGACGAGGTCTCGGTGCTGGTGATTACCGGCGCCGGCGCCGCTTTCTCGGCCGGTGGCAACGTCAAGGACATGGCCAGACGCAGCGGCGATTTCGCGGGCGACGTGGCCGAGGTGGCGCAGCGCTATCGGCGTGGCATCCAGCGCATCCCGCTGGCGCTGAGCGACGTCGAGATCCCGGTTATCGCGGCGGTGAACGGGGCGGCGATCGGCGCCGGTTTTGATCTCGCCAACATGGCCGACATCCGCCTGGCGTCGCGGCGGGCCAGGTTCGGCGAGACTTTTCTGAATCTGGGCATTATCCCGGGCGATGGTGGTGCCTGGTTCATGCAGCGGCTGATCGGCTACCAGCAAGCCTTCGAGCTGACCCTGACCGGACGCATCGTCGGTGCCGACGAGGCCAAGACACTGGGGATCGTGCTCGATGTCGTCGAGCCAGAGCATTTGCTGCCCACGGCGCTCGATCTTGCCGCGCGCATCGCCGCCCAGCCGCCGAAGGCGCTCCGCCTTACCAAGCGACTGATGAAGATGGCACAACGCATGGAGTTAAAAGACTTTCTCGACCTGTGTGCGTCCTTTCAGGGAATGTGCCACAACGAAGCGGAGCATCTGGAGGCGGTGCAGAGAATGCTCAAGTAATGGCCGTGGCGGTGGTCGGCTCAGGAACTCGCGCTGCGCTGATGCTTGCCGACTTCCTGCGCTTTCGCTCCGCGATCGAAGCCGCAAACGGTCGCCTGAAGGACGGCTTGGCGCCGGATTGGTATCAGCTATTCGTCTGGAATTGGTCTGAGTGCGCACTGGTTTTATGTGTAGAGTCGCTCAGCGTTGGCTTTTGTCCATTGCACGAGACGGAATGTTTCGGGTAAATTGGCGCTAGCCAACGCGCCAACAGGCACGGCACTTGAGTTGTCAATGACTGCTACGACGATAGAGCAGCGTTGATGGGGGCGGTATAGAACGCATGCTCACGTCAAGTGCATGATCAGGCTGCCAGCGGATTGGGTCGCGGTATGGCTCGTCGCCGTCGCTTAAACATTATGAAGGAGGCAAGAACCTTGAACAAACTTACTACTCTGGCAGCAGCCCTTGCCGTTTCCGCCACCATCGCCAGCCCGGCCGCATTTGCCGAGCAGAAGTTCGTGACCATTGGTACCGGGGGTGTGACCGGCGTTTATTACGCAGCGGGCGGTGCGATCTGCCGCCTGATGAACAAGGAAAAGAAGACGCACGGGATTCGCTGCTCGGTCGAAAGTACCGGTGGCTCGGTTTACAACGTCAATACTATCAAGGCGGGTGAACTTGACTTCGGCGTTGCTCAGTCCGATGTCGCGTACAACGCCCTTAAGGGAGAAAACCAGTTCAAGGGCGCGGCCTTTGGCGACCTGCGTTCGGTCTTCTCGATTCATCCCGAGCCGCTGGTCGTGCTCGCTCGCGAGGACGCCAAGGTCACTTCGCTGCTCGATTTCAAGGGCAAGCGCTTCAATATCGGCAATCCGGGCTCCGGGCAACGCGCGACGATGGACATTCTGCTGCCGGCGTTGGGCATGAAGACCAGTGATTTCTCGCTGGTCTCGGAGATGAAGGCCGATGAGCACGGGGCGGCGCTGTGCGACAACAAGATCGACGGATTCGCCTACGTCGTCGGCAACCCGTCGGCAAACATCCAGGATCCGACCACCACCTGTCACGCGCAACTGGTCAATATCCTTGGCCCGGCGGTCGACAAACTGGTCAAGACCTATCCCTACTACGCCGCAGTCACGATTCCTGGCGGCATGTACGCGCACAACCCGAACCCGACCAATACATTCGGCGTGGTCGCTGCCTTTGTCTCGTCGTCGAAGGTTTCGAACGACGTGGTCTATGCAATGGTGAAAGCCGTCTTCGACAACCTCGATGACTTCAAGAAGCTGCATCCGGCTTTCGCCCATCTCGATCCGAAGGAAATGATCAAGAACGGCCTGTCGGCACCGCTGCATGACGGCGCCGTCAAGTACTACAAGGAAAAGGGCTGGATGTAAGTCGGTCGCAAGCGTACCGGGATCGGCCAGATGCTGACCTTTCCCGGGGACCTGCAGACGGCCCCGAGAGGGGCCGTCTGTCCTTGAAGTCTGCGGAGATACGCACATATGAGTGAAAAAGATACGGCTCCCGTCCTGACCGACGAGCAGCTCAAACAACTGGTTGCCGAGGCGGACACGGGCGGCCGCAAGCCGACTGGTGCGGTCGCCAAGCTGATTCTGTGCACGGCATTGGCGTGGTCGCTGTTTCAATTGTGGATCGCTTCGCCACTGCCGTATTCTCTGGGCATCCTGGTGCTCAATGACACCGAGTCTCGCTCGGTGCACCTGGCGTTTGCCATATTCCTCGCTTTTCTCGCTTATCCCGCGTTCAAGCGCTCCCCGCGTAGCTACGTGCCGCCCTTGGACTGGGTCCTGGCGCTGGCCGGCGTTTTCTGCGCGTCGTACCTCTTCCTCTTCTACTCCGAGTTGTCCACGCGACCGGGTCAGCCGACAACGCTGGACCTCGTCGCGTCGGTTGCCGGCATCGTGCTGCTGCTCGAAGCGGCGCGACGCGCGCTCGGCCTGCCGATGGTCATTCTGGCGGTGATCTTCATCGGCTACATCTTCTTTGGCCCCTACATGCCGGACCTGATCGCCCACAAGGGTGCTTCGCTCGGCAAGGGCATGTCGCACCTGTGGTTGAGCACCGAAGGCGTGTTCGGCGTTGCCCTCGGCGTCTCGTCGGGATTCATCTTTCTCTTCGTCCTCTTCGGTGCGCTGCTGGAGACCGCCGGTGCCGGCAACTACTTCATCAAGTCGGCGATCTCGCTGCTTGGCCACCTGCGTGGGGGGCCGGCAAAAGCGGCGGTGGTCGCCTCGGCGTGCACAGGCCTGATTTCAGGGTCGTCGATCGCCAACGTCGTCACCACCGGTACCTTCACCATTCCGTTGATGAAGCGCGTCGGCTATCGTCCTGACAAGGCTGCAGCGGTGGAGGTCGCGGCCTCGGTCGACGGGCAGATAATGCCGCCGGTGATGGGCGCCGCAGCCTTCCTGATGGTCGAGTACGTCGGCATTCCCTACACGCAGGTCCTGAAGCACGCGATCCTGCCGGCATTGATTTCCTACATCGCGCTGTTCTATATCGTGCACCTGGAAGCGATGAAAGCCGACATTCGTGGCATTCCGCACGTGCACGAGGCCAGCGTCAGTCAGCGCATGCTTTCCTTCATGATGACCGTTTCCGGCATGGTCATCCTCGCCGGCATCGTCTACTACGGTTTTGGCTGGCTCAAGGATGTCTTTGGTGACGCCTCGATCTATATCGTCGGCGTGGTGATGATGGCTACCTACATCGGTCTGCTGAAGTTCGGTACCCGCTATCCCGAACTGCACATGGACGATCCCGATGCGCCGATCGAACACCTGCCCGACGCCGGTCCAACCTTGAAGTCCGGTCTGCACTTCCTATTGCCGGTGGTGGTGCTGATCTGGAACCTGATGGTCGAGGAGCTGTCGCCGGCCTTGTCAGCCTTCTGGGCGACGGTGTTCCTGATGTTCATCCTGGTCACGCAAAGGCCGATCATTGCCCACTTCCGCAAGCAGGGCGATCCCGGCGCTGCCGCTCGTCAGGGCTTTCAGGATCTGCTCAATGGCCTGGTTACCGGCGCGCGCAACATGATCGGCATCGGTATCGCCACGGCGGCGGCGGGCATCATCGTCGGTACCGTGACGCTGACCGGTATCGGTCTGGTGATGAGCGAACTGGTCGAACTGATTTCGGGTGGCAACCTGATGGTCATGCTCGGGCTGGTGGCGGTGATCTGCCTGATCCTCGGCATGGGCTTGCCGACGACGGCCAACTACATCGTCGTGTCCACGTTGATGGCGCCGGTGGTTGTCGAGCTCGGTGCGCAGAACGGACTGCTGGTGCCTTTGATTGCCGTGCATTTGTTTGTCTTCTACTTCGGGCTGATGGCCGACGTCACGCCGCCGGTCGGCCTGGCCTCGTATGCGGCGGCCGGGGTGGCGCGCACCGATCCGATCAAGGTCGGTGTCACCGCCTTCGGCTACAGCATTCGTACGGCGATCCTGCCCTTCATGTTCATCTTCAACACGCAACTGCTGTTGATTGGCATCGAAAACCCCGCTCACCTCTTCATGACGGTGTCCACGGCGATTCTTGCCAATCTCCTCTTCGCCGCCGCGACGCAGGGCTGGTTCATGGCTCGCAATCGCTGGTGGGAGGCACTGGTTCTGCTGGTGGTGACCTTCACGCTGTTCCGTCCGGGTTTCTGGATGGATATCGTCTATCCGCCTTACGACAGGTTGCCGCCGACCAAGATCATGGAGGTCGTCGAGCAGGCACCCGCCGACGATGGCCTGCGGGTCTGGATCGAGGGCGAGGACATCAATGGCCGCAAGATCTCCAAGGGTGTCCTGTTGCCGCTCGGTGCTCAGGCACCTGCGCTGCAGCGTCTGAATGCCGTAGGTCTGAGCGTGATGGCCATGGGTGATCAGGTCGATATCCTGGGGGTCAAGTTTGGCAGCCGCGCGGCGAAGCTGGGTCTCGAACAGGGTTTCACCATCACCGCGCTCGAAGTGGAGACGGTACGGCCGGCCAAGGAATGGTTCTACATTCCCGCCCTGCTGCTGATGGGCCTGGTTATCGTCGTCCAGCGGCGGCGTGCGCAGGTGCTTGCTGCCAACGAGCTGAAGCCGGCCAGCTAGCGCCTGCTGCTGCTCCGGGGCAGCAGTCGTCTGCTCCTGAGGCCACCTTCGATCCTGCGCCATGGTAGGTCGGACGGTGGCCTCTAGCGTTAACGGTGGCGCTCGCACCGACGCTGCATGCGACTTCGTGGCTCGTGCCGGCGATTGACAGACCCGGCTCCGAAAGACAGAATCCCCGGGCTGACCGCCCTGCGCTGAGCCCTGCGCATTGCCCGCGAAGAGGCTTGGCTGGCGTGCGAAGGTGGATCAGCAGGGGAGGAGGGGAGCATGAATACCGGAAGCGGCGGTCACGCTTGCGCGCTGGCGGTCTGCCCGGGTGGCAGGCGGTGAGTTGGCTGCACGGCGCGGTCGCGGCTATCGCTGGCGCGCTCGGGCTGTTCGTCGCCCAGCATCATCCCTTGTGGCCGAACTGGCTCAGCGTCGCTTTCGTCGCCTGGGCACTGGCAGTCGCCCGCAAGCCGTCGATCTTCCTGTTCGTGCTCCCGGCACTGTTGCCGGTGGCCAGTTTTTCTGCGTGGACCGGCTGGATTGGCATCGAGGAGTTCGATCTGCTGGTCCTGGCAGCGGTGAGCGGCGCTTACGCGCATCGGGCTGTCGAGTGCTGGCCGGGCAGCGATCGATCGCTGCGGCAAGCCGGTCAGCGGGCTGGGGCAGTGCCGCCGGCCTTCCTGAGCACGCTTCTGGCGCCTCATCGTCTTGCGGTCGGAGGACTTGAGCACGGCTACTTTCGACTGGCCCGGATCGGGCTGGGCGCGCTGGCCATCTCCTACGCCGTGGCCCTGCTGCGCGGGCTGAGCGACGCCAATACCACCCTTCTGGGATGGTTTCAGGGCTACGACGAGCCCTTGAACAGCTTGCGCGTCGGCAAGAGCTTTGTCTTTGCCTTGCTCCTCTTGCCGTCTCTGCGTCGCCTGCAGGCAAGAGCGCCGGCCTTGGCGGCGTCCCGTCTTGCGGCCGGCGTGGCGACTGGCTTGGGGCTGGTGGCGGCGGCCATTCTCTGCGAACGCAGCGCTTACCCCGGGCTCTTCGACTTCTCGACGCCCTATCGCAGCACTGCCTTGTTCTGGGAGATGCATGTCGGCGGCGCGGCCCTCGACGGCTATCTTGCGCTGGCCGTTCCGTTTGCCGTGTGTGCGGTGTTGCGTGCCGCGGACGCTTGGCGCTGGAGTGTTGCCGCGGCGCTGGTGGTGGTCGTCGGCTATGCCTGCCTGACCAGCTTCTCGCGCAGCGTCTATCTGGGCGTCGGCCTATCCCTGGCGCTGCTGGCCTGGCGGCTGTCGGTGCCTGGACCATCGCCGCCAACAGCCTTGCCGCCCGTGCAGCCCTGGCGCGTGTGGGGAGGACGTTTGCTGCTGGTGGTGCTGGCCTTCGAGGTGCTTGCCGTGTTCGGCTTCGGTGATTTCATGAGCCGGCGGCTGTCGGCCAGCGAGCGCGATCTGGGCAGCCGCCTGCAGCACTGGTCTGCGGGCCTGAGCCTGCTGCGCGTGCCGTCAGAGGTCCTGATCGGCAGGGGCTTGGGACGTTTTCCGGTCAACTACTCGCAGGCCGTGCCGGAGCGCGCGCTTCCCGGTCGTCTGCGGGTCAATGAGGACGCTCAGACCGGAGACGCCTACCTGCAACTCTCCGGCCCGCCGCAGAACGCGCCGCGGCACGGCGCCTTCGAAGTGCTGCAACGCGTGTCGCCGCTGCACGACGGGCGCTATTCCCTGGCGCTGGACCTGCGTGCGCCGCGGGAAGCCAGGCTAAGCGTGGCCATCTGTCGGCGGCATCTACTCTACGATGCGGCGTGCAGCGGGAGCGTGGTCAGCGTGCCGGGCGGGGATCGTCACTGGCG
>LBIU01000457.1 GCA_000987445.1 Candidatus Accumulibacter adiacens
CCGGCTTGCGGCATCTCCTTCGTCTGTGGTGTGGAGGCCGGCTTGGCGACCTGCTGGTGCATGGCGCAGGCGGCGCCTGCGAATACCGCGAACGACGCGCCGCCTTCCTTTACGCCGGAAATCGGTGGCCGTTGTTATTGCCCGAGCTGTTTGGCGCAGCGCTTCAGCGCTGCGCCAAACAAGCCCTCTCCGGGAGCATGAGCAGCGCGTCGCGGTTGCTCCACGAAAAGCACTTGGCAGCCGCTTCGCGCCAGGGTAGCCAGCAATAGTCGCGATGCTCCCCGGGGGCAAGGGTGACCGCTTGCACTGCCGGTAGCTGGAGGGAGAAGACGTGTTCGGTGTTGTGCAGGACGCCCGGCGCATAACGATGACGCCACTCGGCAAAGATCTCGTAGCGATTGCTCAGCTGCCAGTCCTGCAACTCGCCTGGAGAGGCGATGATGTCAGTCTCTTCGGCAAGTTCACGCTGCGCCGTGTCGAGCAGTGTTTCGCCCGCTTCCTGGCTGCCGGTGACCGACTGCCAGTAGCCGGCATGTGCGGCACGTTCAAGCAGCAGCACCTGCAGTTGCGGGGTATGGACCACGACCAGGACCGATACCGGTCGCTTGTAGGCGGTCATTCCAGGGTCGCAAGCGTCGCCAATCCGTCGGCCTGGAGGTCGTAGAAAACCCACATCGGGACGTCTTGCGAACGCCATTCGTCGATTGCGGCGGCGAAGACTTCGTTGAGCGTGTGGAAAGCCTGTGCGTCGGCGAGCTGCAAGGCCTCGGCTCTGGAGAGGATCAGCAGGTAGCCGGCTTCGTCGCGCCACGAAATATCGCCCAGGCAGTCCTTCAGGGCGTCAAAATTGTTGCCATACCACTCGGGGAAGCCGAGCTCGCGGCCGAGTCGGGCGAGTACCCACTGGATCTGGTCGGAGTCGCCGAGATCGGCCTCGAAGCAGGCAAAGCCGGCGGCCTCGGCGGCTTCCTTGAGGGCCGGACGATCAGCGTGCGGCAGGCGGTAGACACCGGCCTGGCGCGGATCTTCCAACAGGGCTTGCAGAGTCTTCCGAGTCATGGTGGCGGCCAGCTATTTGCTATTCTTCGATGCGGCGAAAGCTGCGGTAGTGATCAGCAGTGTAGTAGTACTCGCCCGAGGTGGCGACATTGGCGCCGCTCCCCTCGCCGGCGACAATGCGTCGCGCACCCCGGTCGCGGCGGCCTGGCGTCGGGACCGTGTACTCCCGGTAATAGGCGCGTCGCTGCAAGGGGAGGCGTTTCTCGAAATTTCCGAAGACACTGCCGTCCTTGTGTGCATAGGGGAAGGGTCCGCCTTGCTTGATCAGACGCAGGGTTTGCCTCGCCTCGGCAGGCAGCTCGGCCAGCGAGATGCTCTGCAGGGTCGCGGTTTCGCGGGCCAGGGCGCTGCCGCCGGGGCTCAGGAGGCCGAGCAGCGCCAGCAGCGCGAGGAGCGCCGCGGTGAGCAGCTGGCGGCGGTAAGCAGTGGCGCCGGACACGCTTTTCTAGCCCTTGCCGACCTCGACCTGCGTGTCGACTTTCTGACGCAGGCGGATATGCAGTTCGCGCAGCTGTTTTTCGTCCACGCTGTTCGGTGCGTCGGTCAGCAGACACTGCGCGCGCTGCGTTTTCGGAAAGGCGATCACGTCGCGGATCGACTCGGCGCCGGCCATCATGGCGACGATGCGATCCAGACCGAAGGCCAGGCCGCCGTGGGGTGGCGCACCGTACTTGAGTGCGTCGAGCAGGAAGCCGAACTTGAGCTGCGCTTCCTCGTCGCTGATACCGAGCACCTTGAAGACTTTTTCCTGCACCTCGGACTGGTGGATACGTACCGAGCCGCCGCCCAGTTCGGAACCGTTCAGCGCCAGGTCGTAGGCTTTCGCCAGGCAGCTGCCCGGATCGCTCTGCAGCAGTTCCAGGTGACCGTCCTTGGGGCTGGTGAAGGGATGGTGGCAGGCGGTCCAGCGGCGCTCGGCTTCGTCGAAATCGAACATCGGGAAGTCCACGATCCACACCGGCTCCCAGGGATTGCCGTTCAGGAAAGCTTTTTCGTGACCGATCTTGACGCGCAGAGCACCCAGCGCGTCATTGACCACCTTGCGCTTGTCGGCGCCGAAGAAAATCAGATCGCCGGATTGCGCGCCGGTGCGCTCGACGATGGCCCGCAGCGCCACTTCGTGCAGGTTCTTGACGATCGGCGATTGCAGGCCGGTCTCGTTGAGCTGGGTGACATCGTTGACCTTGATGTAGGCCAGGCCGCGCGCGCCATAGATGCCAACGAACTGGGTATAGGCGTCGATCTCGCCACGCGTCAGCGTGGCGCCACCGGGCACACGCAAGGCCGCAATGCGGCCACCCGGACTGTTGGCGACGCCGGCGAAGACCTTGAAGGAAACATCCTTGAGTACGTCGGCGACCTCGACGAGTTCGAGATCGACGCGCAGATCCGGCTTGTCCGAGCCGTAACGATCCATCGCCTCGCCGTAGCTCAGGCGGGGAAAGGGGTCGGGCAGTTCGACGGCCATCACCTCGCGGAATACCGCCCGGATCAGCGCCTCCATGAGGGTGACGATTTCACTCTCGCCCATGAACGACGTCTCGATATCGACCTGGGTGAACTCGGGCTGGCGGTCAGCGCGCAGGTCTTCATCGCGAAAGCACTTGACGATCTGATAGTAGCGGTCGAAGCCGGCGACCATCAGCAGTTGTTTGAACAGTTGTGGCGACTGCGGCAGGGCGAAGAACTGCCCCGGATGAACGCGTGCGGGCACCAGATAGTCGCGCGCCCCTTCCGGGGTGCTCTTGGTGAGCATCGGCGTTTCGATGTCCATGAAGCCGCTGTCGTCGAGGAAGCGGCGAAAGGCGCGCGCCGTCTGGTAGCGCAAGCGCATGTTCTTCTGCATCTGCGGACGGCGCAGGTCGATTACCCGGTGCTCAAGGCGGATGCTTTCCGACAGGTTCTCTTCGTCAAGCTGAAACGGTGGCGTTGCCGAGGCGTTGAGAATCTCCATCTCGTGACAGAGTATTTCGACTTCCCCGCTGGCGATGTTGGCGTTCACGGTTCCTTCCGGACGAGCGCGGACCTTGCCGGTGATGCGCAGGCAGAACTCGTTGCGCACCGTCTCGGCGGCGGCGAACATTTCCGGACGATCCGGATCGCAGACGATCTGCGCCAGGCCCTCGCGGTCGCGCAGGTCGACGAAGATGACGCCGCCGTGGTCGCGCCGCCGGTGCGCCCAGCCGCAAAGCCTCACTTCCTGGCCGATGAGCTGTGAATTGACTTG
>LBIU01000458.1 GCA_000987445.1 Candidatus Accumulibacter adiacens
TGCCGCAGCTGGCCAGCAATGTCGAGGACGAACCGAACAATACGACGCGCTTCGTCGTTCTTGGCCGCCAGGAGGCCGGGCCTTCGGGGCGCGATCGGACCTCGTTGATCATGTCGGCGCATAACCAGACCGGTGCCCTCAGCAAGCTGCTGGCGCCGTTTTCCGACGCCGGGGTGTCGATGACCCGACTCGAGTCGCGACCGGCGCGGCATACCCTGTGGGCCTACGTGTTCTTCGTCGACCTCGAAGGTCATCGCGAGGATGTGGCGGTCCGTACAGCGCTTGCCGAGCTGACCCGGCGCGCGCCTTATCTCAAGATCCTTGGCTCGTACCCGATGGCCGCCTTCTAGGCCGGTCGACCTTCTTCGAGGAACGCAGATGCCACTCCAAGACCAATCCTTGCCGTACGTGCGCTCCATTTCACCGTACCAGCCGGGCAAGCCGATCACGCAGCTGGCGCGCGACCTTGGTCTCGACGTCGAGAAAATCGTCAAACTGGCCTCGAACGAGAATCCGCTTGGCATGAGTCCCAAGGCGCAGGCGGCGGTGGCCGGGGCGATCGCCGGTCTGTCGCGTTACCCGGATGACTTCGCCCTGAAGCAGGCGCTCGCCGAGCGTACGGGTCTGGCCATGGAGCGCATCGTTCTCGGCAACGGTTCGAATGACGTGCTCGATCTGGTGGCGCGCGTTTTTCTGGCGCCGGGCCGCTCGGCGATCTTCGCGCAGTATGCTTTTGCCGTCTATCCGCTGGCGACGATTGCGGCGGGCGCTGAGCCGATTGCCGTTGCGGCCAGCGACTACGGTCACGATCTGGATGCGATGCTGAGCGCCATCCGGCCCGCTACGCGTTTGATCTGGATTGCCAATCCCAACAACCCGACCGGCACTTTCCTGCCGTATGCGCGGCTCAAGGCTTTCCTGCGAGCGCTGCCCGAGGAGGTGGTGGTGGTCCTCGATGAAGCCTACAACGAATACCTGGCGCCCGCCGAGCGGGTCGACACCACCGCCTGGCTGGGCGAGCACGCGAATCTGGTGATTACGCGCACTTTCTCGAAAATCTACGGCCTGGCGGGTCTGCGCATCGGTTACGCGCTATGCTCGGCGGAAATTGCCGACCTGATGAATCGTGTTCGCCAACCGTTCAATGGCAACAATCTGGCCTTGGCCGCGGCAGTGGCGGCGCTCGACGACCATGAATTCGTCGCCAGGAGTTATGCACTGAACCGTGCAGGCATGGCGCAGATCGTTGCCGGTCTGAAGCGACTGGCTTGTCGCCATATTCCGTCGCACGGAAATTTCGTCACTTTCTGCGTGCCGAACGCGGCGGCAGTGAACCAGAGACTGCTTGAGAACGGCGTCATCATTCGCCCGATCGCAGCGTATGGAATGCCCGACTGGCTGCGGGTGACGATCGGCACTGAAAGCGAAAACAAGCGTTTCCTGGAAGCCCTGGAGAAGTCCTTATGAGCAATTCATGCGCGGGTGTCCGGTCGTGAGCGGCGCGGCTCCCCTGGGCAAGGTCGTCGTCTTTGGCGTCGGCCTAATCGGTGGCTCTTTTGCGCTGGCACTCAAGGCCGCCGGGCAGGCCGCGGAGATCGTCGGTTTCGGGCGCACGCTTGGCTCGCTGACACAGGCGCTGGAGCTGGGGATCGTCGATCGCGCCGGTTTCAACATCGGCCAGGAAGTGTCGAATGCCGATCTGGTGCTGATCGCCACCCCGGTCGGAACGACGCCCGAGGTGATGGCGCGCATTGCCCCTTGCCTTGGCTCGCAGACGCTGGTCACTGACGCCGGCAGCACCAAGGAAGACGTGGTCAAAGCGGCGCGCGCCTGCTTTGGCGAGCGCATCGGACAGTTCGTCCCGGCGCATCCGATTGCCGGCGCCGAAAACAGTGGCGCTCTCGCCGCGCGCTCTGATCTCTATCAGGGAAAGCAGGTGGTGTTGACACCCTTGCCCGAAAGCAGCGAAGCGAACATCGCCCGCGTGAGCGCGGCCTGGGAAGCCTGCGGTGGTCTGATTCGGGAGCTGGTTCCGGCCGAACACGATCGCATCTTTGCGGCAGTCAGCCATTTGCCGCACTTGCTGTCCTTTGCCCTGGTGCATGACCTGGCGCGCCGCGACAACCGCGAGCTCCTGTTCGCCTATGCGGCCAGCGGTTTCCGCGATTTCACGCGCATTGCCGCCAGCCATCCCGAGATGTGGCGCGACATTTGCCTGGCCAACAGAAATGCCTTGCTCGAGGAGCTCGATCGCTACCGCGAGCAGCTCGACGAATTGCGCGACGCCCTGCAGCGCGGCGACGGTAGCCGCCTGGAAGCAACCTTCGACCTTGCCCGCACGGCGCGGCGCGAGTGGGCCGAGGGCAAGACAAGGACTTGAACGTGGACTTCATCGATCTGCCGCAGCTCCTCGCTGCCCGGGGCACGGTGCGCCTGCCCGCTTCCAAGAGTATTTCCAACCGAGTGTTGCTGCTGGCGGCACTGGCCAGCGGCGACAGCGAGCTTCGCGACCTGCTGCAGTCGGACGATACGGCACGCATGATCGATGCCCTGCGAACGCTGGGGGTCAAGGTCGAGGCGCTGGCCGAGAATTGCTTTCGAGTCCGTGGCGTCGGTGGTGTCTTTCCGGTTCGCGAGGCCGATCTCTTTCTTGGCAACGCGGGCACGGCCTTCCGCTCATTGACCGCGGTCCTGGCCCTGGCCGGTGGCGACTATCGACTCTCCGGCGTGGCACGGATGCACGAACGCCCGATCGCCGATCTCGTCGATGGCTTGCGGCAGCTGGGCGCCGAGATCGCTTACGGTGCGCAGGACGGCTTTCCGCCCTTGGCGATTTCTTCACCGACGTCCAGCGCGGCCGAGGTGGTCCGCGTCCGCGGTGACGTCTCGAGCCAGTTCCTCACCGGTCTGCTGATGGCCCTGCCGCTGCGTCCTGTCACAACGACGGTCGAAGTGATCGGCGAATTGATTTCGCGACCCTACGTCGAACTCACGCTGGCCAGCATGGCCCGTTTTGGCGTCGAGGTGCTGCGCGAGGGCTGGCAGCGCTTCAGCGTGCCGGCGGCGAGTGCCTATCGCTCGCCGGGTGTCGTCGAGCTTGAAGGCGATGCCTCGTCAGCCTCGTATTTCCTCGCCCTGGGGGCGATTGGCCGCGGTCCGCTACGCGTCGAAGGCGTGGGCAGGGACTCGCTGCAGGGTGATGTGCGCTTTGCCGACGCACTCGCCGGGATGGGGGCAAGAATCACTTTTGGCGACCACTGGATCGAAGCGGCGGCTGCCGCCGATGGTCGGCTGCAGGGCATCGATCTGGACTGCAATCACATCCCGGACGCGGCGATGACGCTGGCCACCGTTGCCTTGTTCGCCGAGGGCCCGACGACTTTGCGCAACATTGCCAGCTGGCGGGTCAAGGAAACCGACCGCATCGCAGCGATGGCCAGTGAGCTGCGCAAGCTCGGTGCCGGGGTCGAAACCGGCGACGATTTCATTCGCGTCGTGCCGCCCGCCAGCCGACAGGGTTTGCGCGCGGCGGTGATCGCGACCTACGATGACCACCGCATGGCGATGTGTTTTTCGCTGGCGGCACTGGCTACGCCAGTGCGTATCAAAGAGCCGGCGGTGGTCAGCAAGACCTTTCCGGACTACTTCGCGCAATTTGCCGCAGTCACCCGGCCGGTGCCGGTGGTGGCCATCGATGGCACGTCGGCCTCCGGCAAGGGGACGGTCGCTGCGCGCGTCGCCGAGGCGCTGGGCTGGCATTACCTGGATTCCGGAGCGCTTTATCGCCTGACCGCCCTGGCCGCCCGCCGGGCCGCCATCGGCTGGGACGACGAGACGGCTGTGGCGGAGATTGCGGCCAATCTCGATGTCGACTTCGCCGGTGGGCTGATCAGGCTGTGCGGCGAGGATGTCGGCGACGCCATCCGCGGCGAAGAAATTTCTGTCGGCGCGTCGCTGGTGGCGGCGCTGCCGGCGGTACGTGCGGCCCTGCTGTTCCGGCAGCGGGCTTTCCGCCGGGCGCCCGGATTGGTGGCCGACGGGCGCGACATGGGGGCGGTGGTCTTCCCGGATTCGCTGTGCAAGGTCTTCCTCACGGCAGACGTCGAGGTGCGCGCTGAGAGGCGTCATAAGCAGTTGATCGAAAAAGGAATCGCTGCTAGTATTGCAGCCCTCTTGCTGGATCTGCGCGAACGCGACGAACGGGATAGCCAACGTAGCGTCGCTCCGATGCAGCAAAGTGCGGATGCTGAATTGCTCGACACGACAAACCTGACTATAGCCACGGCGGTGGCGCAGGTGCTGGCATGGGTCAACAAGGTCTCCGATAGAGGGTGAAACGGCTCTGCCGTTCGCCAAAGGTGTTGCCAGTTCCGCGCGTCATTTCGTCGGCACAGTGGCCGTTCCCTCCAGGGTCTGCCAGTGCAGTGTCCGTGCTCACCGTTCAGGAGAGTGCTGCGGAGTGATCGGAACCGGTGATCGTTTTCAACTCACCCCGCAGCTCTGCGGTTAGGTAACTCAATTCATATGTCAGACAATCCCAC
>LBIU01000048.1 GCA_000987445.1 Candidatus Accumulibacter adiacens
CTGCAGATCGCCAGCGCCTCACCCGTCCGCTGGACAATCTACGACGCCTCGGGTCGGCAGGTACAAGGCGGCGACAATCTGGACTTCAACGGCGACGCCGTGATGGTTCACCTCGTTGACCTTGGCGAACTCGACATCGGCCGCTTCATGGTCGTCCTTTCGGGCATGGCTCAGAGCGACGATGAAGCCGGCGCCGGGGACAGCATTGACTTCAGTCTCGCCTTGTTGCCGCTGCCCCTACTCCCTGGCGATCGATTTTCCGGACGGCTGAGCGATGATGGATCGATGCGCAGCTACCGCCTGCAGGTACCCTTCGGCACCCATCTCCAGATCCACGACCAGGGCTCGGACGCGGGCGTCCAATGGCGAATCCGCGCCGCGGGCGAAGATCCCGACTCCGGCGAATGGTTGGCTCTTGGCCGAGCTCAGCCGGGCGACGGCGATCGGCAAGCCGACTCGCCCGCCGTCAGGTATCTGTACGCCGGCACCTACGAGTTCGACCTGTCGGCAGACAGCGGTGCTGCCTTCAGCGTGCATCTGCTCGATCTGGATCACGTGTCGCCTCTGTCGATCGGCGACACACGGGCCAGCTTCGCAAGCGACGAACAGGTCAAGGTCTTCCGGCTCGATGCAAGACTGCACGGGCAGGAACTGCGCCTCGACATCGGCTCGGAGTCAGCCGAGGAGCCGGCCGAAGAACTCAGCTGGCTGCTGTTCGATGGCTGGTTCGACCTGCTCGCACAGGGAAACGGCGCCAGCCCCTCGATCGAGCTGTCAGGCGACCGTTACACCTACACCCTCGAACTGAAGCGAGCGGCGGAGCACGTGGGCAAGGGCGCGCTGAACACGCACATCACCCTCGCCGCGTCGGCACCGCAGACCCTGCAACTGGACGAAGTGCGCGCGGTCACCCTGGACGCCTCGAACCTCTACTCGCTGAGCTACGCTTTTTCGGTGACTGAGCGTAGCCGCATTGTCGTCGAGGCCTTGCCGGGAATTTGGCATATCGGCTATGACATCCGCAACTCAGACGGTCGGCAATTGGCCGACAACTACCTGGGCAGCATGGGCCGGGACCTGCTCGAACTCATACCGGGTGACTACCTGTTGAGGCTCTACACCATGCTCTCGCCAGACTCTCGCGACCCGTCGTATGACTTCAGCTTCCGCCTGCTGAACACCGCGGCTGCCGAGCACCCGCTCCTGGACCCCGAACGCGAAGTTGCCGGCACCCTGGTTCCCGGCGAACGGCAGACGCAGATCTATCGCCTGCAGGCGCAAGCTGGCGACAGGGTTACGCTCGAGGCAAGCAACGCCGACCCCTATGAACGCGATGGCTTCAACAATGCCCGCATGGCTTTGTTCGACCCGCTCGGTTGGCATCTTGCCACCCGCTGGCTCGCCGACGGCGTGTTGCAGAAAACGGTCGAGAATTCCGGTGTTCATACCATCGCCATCTTTGGTGGCAGGCATCTTTCCGGAGTGGTGAACTACACCATCGTGGCAAGCCGGGACGCTGGTGATGAGCAAGTGTCGCTGGCCAGGGTGCCTCTCGTGCTGGGCCTGGAGCACAACGACACGCTGGGCGACGGCAGCGCGACCAGCAAGGCTTTTTCCTTCACGCTCGACCGGAGCGGCCTCGCGCTGATCAAGGGTCGCACCGGCGGCGGCGATGGTGCATGGGAGGCACACTGGCTACTGCGCAACTCGGCCGGCTTGCTTACCGGTCACCACGGCTATTGGAGTGGCTACGAGACCAGCAGCGATGTGCTGGCGCTCGCCGCCGGCGACTACACGCTCGAGGTCTCGCTCGACTACGGCCCGGGCGGCAACCTCACCGCTCTGGTCGATGGCGACGCGAACGCCATCGAGGGAGTCGCCGGGCACGGTATTGGCCAGCGCATCAGCATTGGCGATTCCGGCGCCAACCTCTATCGCATCGATCTCGCAGCCGGCGACGAGTATCTCCTCCAGGCCCATAACGGAAGCGAATGGTCGATTCACAGATCAGATTCCTTGCAGGTGCACTTGCTTGCCGACGACGCGGTGCGGCGCTTCGTGCCATCGACCGACGGCAGCTGGTACTTCGTGCGACGCCGGGATTTCGCGGGCGACTCGAGCATTTCCATCGAGCGGCCACACCCGCCAATCGCGCTCGACAGCCGTATCGAAGGCGAACTGCAAGCGGCCGGCGAAGCGCAGCACCGCTATCGCCTTCGGCTGACCGAGAGAAAGCTGCTCTACCTCGATGTGGAAAGAAGCGACTCGCCGCTACTGGTTCTCGTCTGCCAAGGGGACACACCGGTCCGAGCGATCTACGCCTTCACAGCGTCGCACGCCCAGGATCTGCTCGCTCTGGAGGCCGGCGAGTACCGCATCGAGGTGCAGACGC